>NZ_JACESD010000028.1:0-36470 GCF_013911995.1 Euryhalocaulis sp. | reverse complement strand
GCTTCAAGCACCGCGCGGTTCACCTGATTGTCCTCGGCAATCAGGATATCCAGCTGGGAGACGTCCTGCGGCGTGTCGCGGAAAGGCTCTTCCAGCACGGCTTCGCTCTGGGCGACATGTTGCAGCGGCAGCATGACGGTGAAGACGGAGCCCTTGCCCGGCTCGCTTTCCACCATGATCTCCCCGCCCAGCGCGCGCACGACATTGCGCGTGATCGCCAGGCCCAGACCCGTGCCGCCGAACTTGCGATTCGCGCCGCTTTCGATCTGATGAAACGACTTGAAGATATCCTCGGTCTTTTCTTCCGGGATGCCGACGCCGGTATCGCTGACCGTCAGGACAATGCGTTCGCCATTGGGGTGTTGCTGGCTTTCCGCTTTCAGCCGGACACTGCCGGATTCGGTAAACTTGACCGCGTTTGAAACCAGATTGAACACGATCTGACGAATGCGCTTCTCGTCCGAGAGGATGCTTTCCGGGCAGTCTTCGGCGTCGACCGTGAACTCCAGCCCCTTGGCTTTGGCCGGCGCTTCCCAAAGGTCGCCGATCTGCTGGATGACGTGCTGGAACGCCACTGGTTCGGAGGCCAGCGTCAAACGGCCGGAGCGGATCTTCGAAAGGTCCAGAATATCGTCGACCAGCGCCAGCATCGTTTCGCCGGCGGACCGCACCGTCTCAACCCGCTTGCGATTGCCCTTGTCCAGCGTGTCTTCCATCAGCATGACTTCCGTCATGCCCAGAATGCCGTTCAGCGGCGTGCGGATTTCGTGACTGGTCGCGGCCAGGAAATTGGCCTTCGCCTGATTGGCTTTTTCCAGCGCCTGATTGGTGACGCGCAGCTTGCGGTTCGCGTCACGCGCCTGATTGCGGCTGCGGCGCGTGGAGAGATAGGCAAAGGTGATGGAAGCCAGAACGATGGCGCCGATGGCGAGGACAGCAAACAGGATGATCGTGCGCTGGCGCGACTGCGACCGCGCAAGACGGACATCCTGCGCCAGTTGCGCCGATTTCAGCTGCTCGATCTCCAGCTGCTGGCTGGTAAAGTCGA
Organism: Euryhalocaulis sp.; assembly: GCF_013911995.1. Taxonomy (NCBI): domain Bacteria; kingdom Pseudomonadati; phylum Pseudomonadota; class Alphaproteobacteria; order Maricaulales; family Maricaulaceae; genus Euryhalocaulis; species Euryhalocaulis sp. Next base: position 35,422 of record NZ_JACESD010000028.1, on the reverse strand, counting down.
ATTGCGCCGCCGCCAGCGCGGCATTGGCCGAGGCGGCAAGATTGCGGCCCTGATCGTCCAGGCGCTTGAACGCCATGTGGTGTTGCAAGGCCCGTTGGGGCTGCCCGAGATCGCTCCAGATCTTGTACGCGACTTCATGAAAGTCGCGGAATGTCGGGTTCGTCGCGGTAATGTCCTGCCCGTCAAAGGCGCGCGTTATGTGGCGGGACGCTTCCTGAAGCTCGCCGCGGGCATAGGCGATCTGCGCCTTTACGCCCCATACAAAAGGCTCCCAGGCGCTGGCGGCGGGCTCCATAACGCGGCTCTGAGCGCGATCTGCGGTCGCTTCCGCATCATCAAGATCGCCGGCCAGGAACTGCGCGGACGCAATATTGGTCAGGATGCGCGCATCCAGCAAAGGGCTCTCATAAGCCTGTCCGATTTCCAGCGCTTGCTGGAAATGTTCAACCGCCTCGTCATAACGGCCGAGCTCTTTCAGCGCGTTGGCGCGGTTATTATGCGCGGACAGATCCAGAGCGGGGTCGCCGGAAAAGGTTTCGACGGCCCGGTCGTAATATTCCAGAACCCGGGGATAATCGCGCGCGTCGTTATAGATCGAACCGATATTCTGCAACGCAATCGCCTGGCTGCGCGCCTCCCCGAGCGCGGCATAGATTTCATGCGCTTCCTGAAAGCTGGTCAGCGCCACCTGCAGATCGCCCAGCGCCTTGGTGACCCGCCCCAGAGCCAGAAGCAGGTCCGCGTCCAGCTTGTCCTGATCCCCATTTTCCGCGGCCAGCGGCAGGGCCTTTTCAATCAGCGGCAACGCGCTCTCGGCGCGATTCATCCGCGTCATCGCTTCCGCTTGAAGCCAGAACGCCGTCGCCAGTCCAACGCTGCGTTGCGTCGATGAAGGCAAGGGTTCGACAAGGCTCGCCGCGTCCTGCGCCTCTTCAAGAGAGACGTTCGGATCGCCCATCATCGAGGATTTGGCGGCTTCCACCTTGGCCTCGAAGGATTCCCACGTCCGCTGTTCAGCCAGCAGGATAAGTTCGTCCTGATTATCAGAAACGCGAGCGGACGCAGGCTGCAGGAGAAGCAGCCCGGCCATGCCGGCGAAGATAAAAAGACGAAACATTTGTGCGTCCGCGTCATTGAGACTGGCCGCACACAATGCATCAATTGATTTAAAAAAGGCTTTCCCTCAATAACTATGGGGAAATCAGCCCGTTAATCATTGATTATGCCGCACTGCGGCAAACGATGGAAAACGCCTGTCGTCATGAAAAAGGCCGGGCCTTCACGGCCCGGCCTTTGTCTATCCGGCAGTCCGGCAAGCGGTCTAGAAGTCGATACCGAACCGCGCGCCGAGCGCGAAATCCGATTCCTGAGCGATCGCAGCGTCCGAACGCATCTCCGCCCGGCCGAAAGCGCTGACTTCGCCAAGCCCGTCCAGAACCGGCAGCGCGTAGAGCGCCTCTAGCACATAGTCACGGCCGTCGCCGCCAAGGGCGATATCCTGGTTGACCACGCCGATCTCCCCGGTGGTGCGGTCAATGACCTGGACCGAGGCGAATTTCAGCCCGCCATCCTCGATATGCAGGGACTGGCCGAACGAGAGCCGCATGCGGTCGCTATCGCCAAACAGGCCCGTCTTCGCCAGGGCAAAGCTGTAGGCGCTGCTGGTCAGGCCGCCATCGGTAAGCGCGAACTGTTCGTCCGCCGCCGAGAAGCTGCCCGTATGGCCAAGGGTCGCGGAGCTGGAAAGCTCGAACCCGTAATCGAAAGCGATGCTGGCCCCGAAGGTCGCCGCGTCCGTGCTGGCGCCGCCGCGCAGGGAGGCCGGGCCGAGGCCCTGCACGCCCAGCAGGCCGGTGCGCTCGTTCAGGCGCGTATAGGAGGCGTTGAGCGTAAGGCGGTCAGTCGCCTGGAACGCGGCGCCGAAGCTGGCCGCCACGGCCTCATAGTCCTCGAGACCTTCATAGATCGGGCGTTCCTCGTTGCTGTAAGGCTGAACGAAGAAGTGCTCGTTATTCTGCTGCGTCACGCCGAAGGTCAGCGTGGCGCGGTCGCCCATGTCCAGAGCACCGCCGGCGTATGCGCCGCCGGACGCAAGACCCAGAACCGGGTTCACCCCGCCGCTCTCGCCATCATAATCGGAAAAGACGCCAAAGCCTTCCTGACCCGTCAGGGCCATCGCGCCTTCGCCATGACCGAAACGCAGCGTCACGCCTTCAGACGGGTTCTGCATGACGAAACCGGTCTGGAACGGCAGCGCGCCATCGCGGATATCGTCCCGCGGATTGCGGTTGGACACCGTCATCGACATGGACCAGCCATTCTGGGTGGTCAGCGGCGCGGAGTAGGTGGACATGTCGCTGAAGCCCGCGCCGTCCATCCAGTCCGTCATCCGGTCGGTCAGGTAGTTCTGGAAGCGCTCGGACTCGCCATTGATGCTCAGGCTTTGCCCGACCAGCATGTCGGAGAACGGAATAGCGAAGTCACGATACGTGTCGCCGATATCCTCGAAGGCGTAGAAAAAGACGCCTTTCTTGTCCCAGTTCTTGCGCGATTTCGGGTTGGAGCGTTTCAGGCTTTCCGCCGAAACCGGCTTGATGTTGCCATTCTTGCTCTTGACCTCGAAGAAATAGAGCTCGTCGTAATCCAGCGGCGATTGCGAGGCCTGAATGTCCAGCAAGCCCCAGCCATACGTGGAGTCCACGCCCGGCTCGCCCAGATCGCGGGCGGACTGGAGAATAATGTCCGCGCTTTCCTCGGCGTAATTCTTCAGCCACGGCCAGCGGCCATGCAGCAGCGCCACGGCGCCCGACACCAGCGGCGCGGCCACGGAGGTGCCGCTGCGGCGGAAGATGTCGTCTTCGCCATCGGAGGTCAGCATGAATTCGCCAGGCGCGACCAGGAAGCGGTATTTTAGCTTGTTTTCTTCCGCGCAGGCGCCGTTATCCAGCAGGCAGGCCTCGCCCGGCGTGTTTGAGAACGCTGAGATGCGTCCCGCCGGATTGACCGAGCCCACGACCAGCAATTGCGTGCCGATGTCGTAATTCCAGTCGATATCGACCGTCTGGGCCATGCCCTCATTGCCGGCCGCCTTGACCAGCACGACGCTGTCCGCGTTCGCGGCAATGTCGGGATGGGAAAGAATATCGGCCCAGTCGCTGTGCAGGGTCCATTCCGACACGCCCAGCGACATATTGATGACGCTGGCGCCCTGATCGCCCAGCGCGGCGATGCCCGTGCGGACATCCTCCCAGCTGGCGGTGCCGGTGTCGTCATAGGGATTGTAATTGGCGAGGTCTGCGCCCTGCGCCACGCCCATGACGCCCTGGCCGTTAATGCCCGCAACCATCAGGCTGGCGACAGATGCGCCGTGCGGGCTGGAGAAATTGGTGTAGCCGTCGCTATAGACGAGATTGTCGAGAAGGTCGGCGTCACCCTCGACCGGCGCGTCCAGAAGGCCAATCGTCACGCCGTCGCCGAAGCCCTGGTCATGCGCCATGGTGGGCGACCAGCGGACCATCGGCATCCAGTGATCGATGTGATCGACCCCGGTGAAGGACATCAGGCCGTCATACCACTCCATGAAGAAGGCGGAACGGTCGAACGGATGCATGCCGTCCAGAGAGGACGGATCATTGGGATCCAGGCCGTATTTGGCGAACAAATCGGACGCAAAACCGTTCCAGAAAGACTGGCCGGTCTTGTTCTGGACCGCCTCGCCCCACATCGCCTCACTGCGCGAGACAACCTCGTTCAGATCGCCCAGCAGGGCCTCATAGGCCGCCGCATTGTCGGCGCTGAAGGGGCCGATATCGCCCCAGGCCGCGTTGAGCGCATCCCAGAAGGGCCCGATATCGCCCCAGAAAGCGCCGATGTCGCCGTAGAAGGCGCCAATGTCGCCATAGAACGGGCCGATATCACCGTAGAAGGGGCCGATATCGCCGTAGAAGGGACCAATGTCCCCGTAAAACGGGCCGATATCCCCGTAAAAAGCGCCGATGTCACCGTAGAACGGACCGATATCGCCGTAGAACGCGCCGATATCGCCCCAGAACGCGCCGATCGCGCCATAGAACGGGCCGATATCCCCGTAGAACGGACCGATATCGCCATAGAAGGGGCCAATGTCCCCATAGAACGGGCCGATGTCACCGTAGAAGGGTCCGATATCGCCATAGAACGCGCCAATGTCGCCATAGAACGCGCCGATATCCCCGTAAAACGGGCCGATGTCGCCGTAGAAGGCGCCAATGTCGCCGTAAGCGGCGCCGACATCACCCCAGAACGCGCCGATGTCACCGTAGAACGGACCGATATCACCGTAGAACGGGCCAATGTCCCCATAGAACGGGCCGATATCGCCGTAGAAGGGACCGATGTCTCCATAGAACGGGCCGATATCGCCGTAAGCGGGGGCAAGGCGCAGCGCATCCGGACGGGAGGGCGCCTGAGGCGCGCTCACGCTGAGAACGTAGGAATAATTCGCGGCGGAAGCGCCTGGCGCGGGCGTGGCCGTCTGCGCCTGAGCCGGCGCCACAGCGCCAGTCAGCATGATCGCGGTGGCCGCCCCGGCCAGAAGTGCAAGCTTTTTCAAAGCATTGTCTCCCCAGACGCCTCTATTTATGGTTAATAGTAGACGAATGCGTACGGTTAACAGTTCATTAAATTAACTTTTAAGGCAATTGAGCCGCGAACACAAGAAAGTCAGACCGCGAAAAATCGCGGGCCGGTTGTAGAATTATCGGGGCTATATTCGCTGGAATCCGCCGCATGGCGGGGCATCACGGCGGACAGGCGTCCATCCGGCGGCTCAAGACTACAAGAAGAAATTTTTCAGGGTTGCCTTAAAGCAACATGCGTCCTTGAACAGGACAGTCTTGCTATACAATCGTCGCCCTGCCGCCAGGCGAGGGGTATGAATTCAGGCGTTTTACAACGTAAACGGAATAGAATTCGCGCCTGACGGGTAGAAAATTACCCGTCAGAGAGACTTTCCATTCCAGACTTACGCCGCGAATCAAGCAATCGAAGGAAGATCCAGCCCCTTCTCACGCGCGCACTCCCGCGCGATCTCGTAACCGGCGTCCGCGTGGCGCATCACGCCGCTGGCCGGATCGTTCCACAGCACTCGCTCCAGCCGCCGTGCCGCATCCGGCGTGCCGTCGGCGCAGATCACCATGCCGGCGTGCTGGGAGAATCCCATCCCCACCCCGCCGCCATGATGCAGGCTGACCCAGGTCGCGCCCGAGGCGGTGTTGAGCAGGGCGTTCAGCAGCGGCCAGTCCGAGACGGCGTCCGAGCCGTCCTTCATGCCTTCGGTCTCCCGGTTCGGGCTGGCGACCGAGCCGGAATCGAGGTGATCCCGTCCGATCACGACCGGGCCCTTCAGTTCGCCCGAGGCGACCATTTCGTTGAAGGCCAGACCCAGCCGGTGCCGGTCGCCCAAGCCGACCCAGCAGATGCGTGAGGGCAGGCCCTGAAAGCGGATCCGCTCGCGCGCCATGTCCAGCCAGTTATGGAGGTGCGCGTCGTCCGGCATCAGCTCCTTCACCTTGGCGTCGGTCTTGTAGATGTCCTCCGGGTCGCCGGAGAGCGCGGCCCAGCGGAACGGGCCAACGCCTCGGCAAAAGAGCGGGCGGATATAGGCCGGCACGAAGCCGGGGAAGGCGAAGGCGTTTTCCAGCCCCTCCTCCAGAGCGACCTGGCGGATATTGTTGCCGTAATCGAGCGTCGGGACTCCGGCGCTCCAGAAATCCACCATCGCGGCGACGTGAACTTTCATGGAGGCGCGGGCCGCTTTCTCGACCGCCCCGGGATCGCTCTCCCGCTTGTCCTTCCACTCGCCCAGCGTCCAGCCCTGCGGCAGATAGCCGTTCACCGGATCATGGGCGGAGGTCTGGTCGGTGACCATGTCCGGCTTCACGTCGCGGCGGACCAGCTCCGGGAACACATCGGCGGCATTGCCGAGCAGGCCGACAGAGACCGCACGCTTCTCTGCCGTCGCGCGCTCAATAATCGCCAGGGCGTCGTCCAGATTATCAGCGGATTCATCGACATAGCCGGTGCGCTTGCGGAACTCGATCCGGCTGGCGTCGCATTCCACGGCCAGGCACGAAGCCCCGGCCATGGTCGCGGCCAGAGGCTGCGCGCCGCCCATGCCGCCGAGCCCGGCGGTGAGAATCCAGCGGCCCGAAAGGTCGCCGTCATAATGCTGGCGGCCGGCCTCCACGAAGGTCTCGTAAGTGCCCTGAACGATCCCCTGGCTGCCGATATAGATCCAGGACCCGGCCGTCATCTGGCCGTACATCATCAGGCCCTTGCGATCGAGCTCATTGAAGTGATCCCAGGTCGCCCAGCGCGGCACCAGATTGGAATTGGCGATCAGCACGCGCGGCGCATCCGCGTGCGTGCGGAACACGCCCACCGGCTTGCCCGACTGCACGAGCAGGGTTTCGTCGCCCTCCAGACGCTTCAGCGTTTCGACGATGCGGTCGAAATCCTCCCAGCTTCGCGCCGCCCGCCCGATGCCGCCATAGACGACCAGTTCTTCCGGGTTCTCCGCCACGTCGGGGTCGAGATTGTTCATCAGCATCCGCATCGGGGCTTCGGTCAGCCATGATTTGGCGCTGAGCTCTGTCCCGTGCGGGGCGCGGATTTCCGGGGCGTTGCGGCGGCGGGTCTGGGTCATGCGGCGTCTCTTATGTCCTGCAATGTCTTTTCATAGATGGCCTGGGCCTCGGCCACTTTGCGCGCAGCTTCCTCGCGGGCCGTGCGATGCGCGTCCAGCAGGGACTGCGCTTTCTCGGTGTCGCCTTTCAGGCGCGCGTCAGAGGCCTGAGCCCGGAAATCCAGAGAGTCCACATAAAGGTCGTTCGCCTCCTTGCGGAGAGCCTGCATCCTGGCTTTCATGCCTTCGACATCGACTCGCTTGCCAAACCCCATGATCGCTTTCTCCCGGTTTGCCTGTCAGTTCGCCGCGGCGCCGGCACCCGTTGTTTTCAGCCGCGTCAGAAGCGCCTGAAGCAGCGGACGCAGCTTCGCCGCCCTATCCGAATCATAGGTCCAGGGCGGGGTCTCTTCCATGTAGGTCCCCTGCACAATTTCCATCTGTACGGCGTGGACGCCCTCTTCCGGCCGGCCGTAATGGCGGGTGGTCCAGCCGCCCTTGAAGCGGCCATTCATGACGGTGGTAAAACCCGCCGCCTCGGCCTCGCCCCGCCATTCCTCGAGAATCGCCGTGATTTCAGGCGCGCAACTGGCACCGCCATTCGTGCCGATATTCAGATCCGGCAGGCGTCCCTCGAAAAGAAAGGGCAAATCGCCGCGGATCGAGTGACAGTCATAGAGGACCGCCGCGCCGTTCTGCGCCCTGACGCGGGCGATCTGGGCCTCCATGGCGGCGTGATAGGGGGCGTGGACCTGCTGGCGGCGGCGCTCGATCTCCGCCTCGTCCGGCTCCCGCCCCTCGCGATAGATGGGCTCGCCTTCAAAATCGATCACGGGACAGAGCCCTGTCGTGTTCTGGCCGGGATACAGGGATGCGCCGGACGGGTCGCGATTGACGTCCAGCACGTAGCGAGAGAAGCCGGCGCGTATGACCGTCGCGTCGGGCGCAAGACCGTCATAGAGCGCGGGGATGTGCCAGTCCGTATCAGCGACCGCCCGCCCCCGCGCGTTCAGGCTTTCCTCAACATCGCCCAGCGCCGTGGCGCCGTGCGGCTGTCCCAGAACCAACGCCGAGTCGCCCGGCACGGTGAGAACCGGCGGAATCATGACCAGTCCAGGCGGATATCGGCGGCCTCGGCAAGCGCCCTCGTCGCGACCATGGTTTTGGCGGCCTCCTGATCGCCCGCCATGTAACGGTCATCCTCCAGCGCCGGAACGTCGGCGCGGATGCGCGTCATGACGGCTTCCAGCGCGCCGCTGGATTTCAGGGGACGGCGCAGATGCACGCCCTGCGCGGCGGCCAGCGCCTCGATCCCGATGATGACCGCCAGATTGTCCGTCATGTCGATCAGCCGGCGCGCGCCGTGCGCGGCCATGGAGACATGGTCTTCCTGATTGGCGGAAGTCGGGATGGTGTCGACCGAGGCGGGGAAGGCGCGCGACTTGTTCTCGGAGACCAGCGCGGCCGCCGTGACATGGGCGATCATGAAGCCGGAATTGATGCCGGGATCGGGCGTCAGGAAGGCCGGAAGGTCCGACATGTTGGGGTCGGTCAGCAGCGCCACGCGCCGTTCGCTGATCGAGCCGATCTCGCAAACCGCCATGGCGATCTGGTCGGCGGCAAAGGCCACCGGCTCCGCATGGAAATTGCCGCCGGAAATTATGTCGCCATTTTCCAGCACCAGCGGATTGTCGGTCACCGCGTTGGCTTCCCGCTCCAGCACCGCGGCCGCCTGATCCAGAACGTCCAGACACGCGCCCATGACCTGCGGCTGGCAGCGCAGGCAGTACGGATCCTGAACCTTCAGACAGGTCTTGTGGGATTTCAGAATGTCCGACCCGTCGATCAGATCTCTCAAGATACGCGCCGCGCGAATCTGCCCCGGCTGGCCGCGCAGGGCGTGGATCTCCGCCCGGAATGGCTTGACCGAACCAGCCGCCGCGTCCAGCGACAGCGCCCCGGTGACCAGCGCCGCCTCCGCCGCGCGCCGCGCGCGGAACAGGCCGGACAGCGCCAGCGCGGTCGAAAACTGCGTGCCATTGATCAGCGCCAGACCTTCCTTGGCCTGCAGGGTCAACGGCGTCAGCCCGGCGGCCTTCAGCGCAGCGTCGCCCGGCTGGCGCTGACCCTGATGGACCGCCTCGCCCTCGCCGATCATCACCGCCGCCATATGCGCCAGCGGCGCCAGATCGCCCGAGGCGCCGACCGAGCCCTGCCCCGGGATGACCGGGATAATGCCATGCTCCAGCATCGCCTCGATCATCGCCACGGTCTCGGGCTGCACGCCAGAGGCGCCGCGCCCCAGAGACAGCAGCTTCAGCGCCATCATCAGACGCGTTTCCGCCTCGCCGATCGGCGCGCCGGTCCCGCAGGCGTGCGACACGATCAGGTTGCGCTGAAGCGCCTCTGTCTGGTCATCCGAAATGCGCTTCTGGGCCAGCTTTCCAAAGCCGGTATTGACCCCATAGACGGTCTCGCCGCTGCGCACCGCCTCGGCGACGCGACCGGCGGAGGCTTTCACCGCATCGGCGCATTTTTCGGTGAGACGCGCCGCGTCGCAGGACCAGAAAAGCGCTTCGAGTTCGGCGAGGCTCGCCTCGCCCGGAATCAGGACGTGAGGAATCATGGCGTCTGCATAATCCGGGCGTGCAGCGGATTAAAGCCGAAGCGATAGGAAAGCTCGGCCGGATGGTCTGCGTTCCACACCGCCAGCTCGGCGCGACAGCCGGGCGCGATGATCCCCGCCTCGCCCTGAAGGCCCAGCGCCTTCGCCGCGTTGCGCGTGGTTCCGGCCAGCGCCTCTTCCGGCGTCAGGCCGAACAACACGCACGCCATGTTCATCGCGAGCAGCGGCGAGGTCATGGGCGAAGTGCCGGGATTGGAGTCCGTCGCCACCGCCATCGGAACACCCGCCTCGCGCAGCGCATCGACCGGCGGCAAACGCTCATCTTTCAGGAAATAGAACGCGCCCGGCAGCAGCACGGCGACTGTGCCCGCCCCCGCCATGGCCTTGATGCCGGTTTCTGAAAGGTGCTCCAGATGGTCCGCGGACAGGCCGCCGAACTCGGCGGTCAGCGCCGCGCCATCCTGATCCGATAATTGTTCGGCGTGCAGCTTGACCGGCAGGCCCAGCGTCTTCGCCTTTTCGAAAACACGCCGCGTCTGGGCGTTCGTGAAGCCGATCCGCTCGCAGAACGCATCCACGGCGTCGACCAGCCCCTCGGCAGCCAGCGCCGGCATCATCTCCTCACAAACCAGATCGATATAGGCGTCCGCCCGCCCCTCATAGTCTTCCGGCAGAGCGTGCGCGCCGAGGAATGTGGTGCAAACGCGCACGGGCCGCATCTCACCCAGCCGCCGCGCGGCGCGCAGCATCCGCCGCTCGCTCTCCAGGTCCAGCCCGTAGCCGGACTTGATCTCCACAGTCCCCGCGCCCTCTGAGATCAGCGCATCCAGACGGGGTAGCGCGGCTTCGACCAGTTCATCCTCGCTGGCCGCGCGGGTCGCCTTCACGGTCGAGCGGATGCCGCCGCCCGCTTTCGAGATTTCCTCATAGCTCGCGCCTTCCAGCCGCATCTCGAACTCACGCGCGCGCCCGCCCGCGTACACAAGATGGGTGTGGCAATCGATCAGCGCCGGCGTGACCAGCCGGCCGTCCAGATTTTCCGAGGCCCAGCCGGAATAGTCTTCAGGCAGATCCGCGGCCGACCCCGCCCAGACAATCCGCCCCGCCTCCGCGGCGATGGCGCCGTTCTCAATCAGGCCGTACGGGCCCCCGCCCGGCTTCATGGTGGCGAGGTTGGCGTTGCGCCAGACCTGGCGCGCTTGAGCTTGGCTGATGTCCGGCAATCGAGCTTCCTTCTTCACGGCTTGGCCCAGCTATGCAAAACAGCGGAGGCGATGTCCAAACTGTTTTTCAATCATGCGCTGCTCGTAGAGGGCTGGGCGGAAAACGTCTCGGTCACAGTATCAGAGGATGGCGTGATCAGCGCCATTGCGGCTGACTCCGCGCCTGAAGGCGCGGCGGACGGCGAGATCGCCCTGCCCGGCCTGCCCAATATGCACAGCCACGCCTTCCAGCGCGCCATGGCAGGGCGGACGGAACGCAAGGTGGAGGGCGAAAACAGCTTCTGGAGCTGGCGCCAGGAAATGTACCGCTTCCTGGATCGCCTGACCCCTGAACACGTCGCCGCCATCGCCGCGCAGGCCTATATGGAAATGCTGGAAACCGGCTCCACGACGGTCGGCGAGTTTCACTATCTCCACCATGACCGGGGCGGCGCACCCTATGCCAGCCTCGCCGCGATGGCGGAGGCCGTGGCCGCGGCGGCGGGCGAAACAGGCATCGGCCTGACGCTGCTGCCGGTCTTCTATGCGCAGGGCGGGTTCGGCGGGAAACCGCCCGAGCCCGCACAGCGGCGCTTCATCAATGACCCGGATCGTTTCCTGAAACTGATAGAGGGTTGCGAAGGCGCGGTATCCGGCCTGCCCGCAGCCCGCGTCGGCTTCGCCCCGCACAGCCTGCGGGCGGTCACCGAAGACAGCCTGAACGCCGTGCTGACGGCCCGGCCGGATGGCCCCGTTCATATTCACATCGCCGAACAGGTGCGTGAGGTGGAGGATTGTCAGGACTGGTCCGGCCAGCGCCCGGTGGAATGGCTGCTGGAGCATTTCGATGTCGGCGCCCGCTGGACCCTGATCCACGCCACCCATATGACCGAAGCTGAAAGCCGTGGCGTGGCGGAGACGGGCGCCGCGATCTGCGTCTGTCCGATCACGGAAGCCAATCTGGGCGACGGCATATTCAACGGTCCGACCTTCCTGAACGCCGGCGGCCGCATCGCCATCGGCAGCGATTCCAATGTCCTGATCTCCGCGGCGGAAGAGCTGCGCTGGCTGGAATATTCGCAGCGTTTCCGCGACCGCGCGCGCAATGTATTGGCGGTCAATGCCGCTTCGACCGGGCGGGCGCTGTTCGACGCGGCGGCCCACGGCGGCGCGCAATCGTCCGGACAGGCGATCGGCGCGCTGAAAACGGGCAATCGAGCGGATATCATGACGCTGGACGCGGACCACGCCGCGCTGGCCGGACTGGAAGGCGATGGCTGGCTGGACGGCTGGATTTTCGGCGGCGGCAGTGTCGAGAAGGTCTGGACCGGCGGGACATTGCAAGTATCCGGCGGGCGCCACAGGAACCGCGACGCCATCCAGTCCGCCTACCGCAAGGCCGTCGCGGACCTCACGGCGTAATCGCCCGCCTTGCGCCCGCGGCGCGACTCACGGTTTCTGATCGCATGAGCGCGCAAGACCACAAGTCCCGCCTGGACGCCCTTCTGGCCAGTGACTACCCGTCCCTGCTGAAGCTGGACGAGGATACATGGTTCGCCGACGAGGACGCCCTGACCTCCTATGAGCATGTCGAACTGATCGCGGCCATTGAAGACCGGTTCGATCTGGACATCGAAGACGAGGAAATGGTCGAGGAGAACTTCGGCTCCCGTGCCGCGATTCTGGGTTATCTCGAACGCAACGCCGGCTGATTACCCGCGATTAACCAAACTTGAACCCGATTCGGATCGACTGAACCGCGAATACTCATGATTCGCGCGATGGAGCCGCTCCGCATGCAGTCACCCAATTTCGAGAGTTTCGAATGGTCCCACGGGAAGGTCCGCGAATGCGACCCCAATTTCCCCACCACCCTGCACGCCTGGGACAAGGACGCCCTGACACTGAAGGGCATGAGCGCCTTTTTCGGATTCGTCGCTGAAGGCGAAGCGGTTCTGACCACGGAGTCGGGCGCGTTCCGCCTGAAGACCGGCATGTATTTCTCCGCCAACGGCAAGGTCACGATCCAGGGCGGGCGCGGCATCGTTATCGAACGCCACGATCACCGGGCCTATTTCCTGCTCGGCGGGCCGGTCGAGGAAAAGGGCCGCCTGAAATATATCGACGGCTGCACCGACAGCCTGCTGCTGCCGCCGGTGCGTTATGGCGACCCTTGCCTGAATCTTCTCTATTTCCCGCCGGGCATCGACCAGACCTCCCACACCCATCCGTCGGACCGTATCGGCTGCGTCTTTTCGGGGCGCGGCGAGTGCGAGACGCCGGAAGGAATCATTCCGCTAACGCCGGGCACGATGTTCCGCATCCCGGCCGAGGGCGCGCACAAATTCCGCACCACCGACAGCGCGATGCGCGTCATCGCCTATCACCCGGACAGCGATTTCGGCCCCACCGACCAGACCCACCCGATGATCAACCGGACCATGGTCGAGGGCGTTTCGGCCTCCCAGCTTCCGCAGCTGCAAACGGCGTAGAACGCGCCAATAGGAGCGTATCGATCGATGCGCGATGACACTCTGGACCCCGCCATCGCCGCCGCCCGGACCTATAAGGGCGAAGCGGATTACGGCGCCCATCTGACGCACGACAATTTCCGCGACCTGATCGACGCCCGGAACGGCGGCGCCCTCTTCTGCGCGCATTATTCCGGCGCCCGGAAAATCCGCGACTGGAGCTTCGCCGCCTTCTCCAACGCCGCGCGTTCCCTGGCCCACCGGTTGAGCGATGAGTTCAACGTCCAGCCCGGCGACCGGGTGATGGTGGCGCTGGGCAATCGCGACGCGGCGATCATCGCCTATGCCGCGCTGTGGGGGATGGGCGCGACCGCCGTCCTGATCAATCCGGCCGAGCTGGGCGATTTTGGCGCCTTCGTTTCGGAAACCTCCGGCGCGAGAGGCGTCATTCTCGCGCCCAATCAGAGCGAACACGCGCCGGACGGCCTGTTCACGCTGGAGCTGGACGGCAAGGAGCTGGTCGACACCGCCGCCCCGGACTGGCCGCACGCCGCGCCCGCCCGCGAAACCCCCGCCGTTCTCATCTACACCTCCGGCACGACCGGGCGCTGCAAGGGCGTGGTGCTGGATCAGGGCAATCTGCTGATCAACGCCGAGGCGACGCGGCGCCTGCACCAGCTTGAACCCGGCGCGGCGCATATGTGCGTCCTGCCGATGTTCCATGTGAACGCGATGGACTTTTCCTTCGTCACCTCGCTCTACGCCGAGTGCAAGCTGGTCCTGAACCGCAGCTTCTATCCATCCGCCTTCTGGGACATCGCCCGCGCCGAGAACGCCGAAATCGTCTCCATGGCCCCGGCCGCCATCCGCCGCCTGACCGAGGACAAGCGCGAGATCGGAAAGGACGCGGTTCCGGACTCGCTGCGCTATGTCACCTCGGCCTCCGCGCCGCTGTCGCGGGAGCTTCTGAAGGTTTTCATGGACCGCTTCGGCGTGCCCATCCATCAGGCCTACGGCCTTTCGGAGACCGTCAATTTCTCGCTCGCCATTCCGGGCGACATACCGGACGCTGCCTACAGGGCCGCCTTGCTGGACGCCGAGCGGCCCTCTGCGGGTCAGGCCGTGTTCGGGAATGAGATCATGGTGACCGATGACGCGGGAGCCCCGCTGCCCGAAGGCGAGATCGGCGAGGTGCGTATTCGCGGCTGGAACGTAATGCGCGGCTATGACCGCGCGCCCGAAGCCAATGCGGACGCCTTCGCCGATGGCTGGTTCCGCACCGGCGACCGCGGCTACTGGCGCGACCTGGAAGGGCGCCGTTTCTACTTCCTGGCCGGACGCCTGAAGGAAATCGTCAAGCGACACGGCCAGACCATTTCCCTGCTGGACATTGACGAGGCGCTGGGCCGCGAAGGCTGGCGGGACGTGGTCGCGGTCGGCTTTCCCAACACCCATGCCGAAGAAGAGATCGGCCTGTTCGTGCTGGGGGAGGAAAGCGAGGCGGCGCGGCAATCCCTGACCACCGCCCTTGAGAACGCGCTGCCGTCGAAGCGCCGCCCGAGCGTGATCGTGTTCGGGGACGCCATCCCACAGACCAGCACCGGCAAGATCCAGCGCCGCGCCCTGATCCCGAAATTCGAAGCCTACGCCGAAAGCCGTTTGTCATGACCACGCGCACCGACAAGGACGTCGAGAAAATTCTCAAAAGCGGAGGCCCCTCGGCCGCCGCCGCGCAATTCATGCGCCGCTACGCCCAGACCGGCACGGCGCGCTATCTCAGCGAAGCGGCCAAGCTGTCCGCGGCGTTCTCCGGTGAGCCCGATCTTCTCAACGCGCTTGTCACCAATGTTTCGCGCGCGCTCTTCGTCGATGCGTCGAAGCTGGGCGCGGACCGCATAGCAAAGATCCGTTTCGGCAATCTGGCCGCCGGCTATTTCGCCTGTCTGGACGACACTGCGCGGCGGCTGGACCTGGCCCCTGTTCACAACGATAGCGGCGCCGAGCGCGTACTGATTGTCGCCAAGCAGATGCTGGGTCACCGGCACGCTCCGACGCTGGCGGTTCTGGAAATCGCCCGTCGCCTGAAAGTGGAAGCCGGGGCGGAAGTTCTGGTGCTGGACGCGCGGGATTATCCCCGCGGCAACGCCCTGAATCTCGACCGGCCCTTCATCGCCAATTTCCGCGAACAGGAAGGCCGGGACGCCTATACGTATCAAGGCGTAGAAATTCCGGTTCACTACTCAGGCTGCGGCGCATACGGGCGCGGTCTGTTTCAGGAATGGATCGACGTGGCGGAGAATTTCGCCCCGACCGTCGTGCTCTCCCAATCGTCGGAGAACTTTGCCGGCGATCTGTTGTCCTGGCGCTACCCGGCGGTTTTCATACCCAGCCAGCAGGACGAACCGCTGAGCCGGGCGCATGTGGTCACGGACCGCTTCGGCCAGTTCGGAAAATCCGAACTCCGCAAGCGCGGCCACCTGCCCGACGCTCATATCGTCCGGCAATGCGAATACCGGCTGAACGCCATCCCGGAAAAGACCGAACCGAAGACCAAAGCCGATCTGAAAGTGCCGGAAGACGGCTGTGTCTTCGTGGTCGCGGGGAACCGGCTGAATGAAGAGATCGACGACGAATTCGCCAATATGCTGGCCGATATTCTGCGCGCCTCGCCCAATGCCTATCTGCTGATCTGCGGCACGGACTCTGTGCGGTTCGCCAGCGCATTTGCGGGCGTGGCCCAGCGCGTGCGCGCGATGGCGTTCGCGGCGGATCTACGCGGCCTCTATGACGCCTGCGACGTCTATATAAACCCGCCACGCCGCGGCGGCGGGCGCACCGCCTTCCTGGCGGCGGTCGAACGCCTGCCCGTCCTCACCCTGCCCGGCGGGGATGTCGAGGGGCTGATCGGCGCGGAACACTGTCTGCCGGACCTCGCCGCGATGAAGACCGAAGCCGTTGCGCTGATGCAGAATCCGGAGCGCGCCGCAGAACACCGCGCGCGCATGGACGCCCTTAACGAAGAGGTCTTCTCCCGCCGCGATGCGACGGAAAAACTGCTCGGCCTGATTGCCGAGGCAAAAGACATTGCCGCCTCGACAGAGGCCAAACGGGCCGCCGCATGAAGGACGGCTTTCCCGACCGCGCCCCGCGCTATCAGCGCAACGGCACGCTGGAAAGCGTGCTGGAGACGCTGAACGCCGCATTGGCGCCGGGGGCCGGAACCCTCATTCAGGATGGCGCGCAGCCAGACGGTCCGGTTGGCCTGATCGTCGGCAATCCGCGCTCGGGCACCACGCTGCTCCTGCAATGGCTCGGCTATAACGGCTATTTCTCTTACCCGACCAATCTGATTTCCCGCTTCTACGCCGCGCCGGCGGCGGGGGCGCTGGTGCAGAAAATGCTCTGCGACCCGGCGCTGCGGTACAAGGATGAGCTGGCGGAGGAGATCGCCGCGCCAGACTACCGCTCCGATCTTGGCAAAACCGCCGGCCTGCTGGGCGCCAATCCGTTCTGGTATTTCTGGCGGCGCTTCTTCCCTTCCGAACCCACCAATCACATCCCGCCGAACCGCTGGCCTGCGGACAAGGCGCGCCGCTTCGCCGCCGAGATTGCCTCGCTGGAAGCCGCGCTGACCCGCCCCTTCGCCATGAAGGCGCTCTATCTCAACTGGAACATTGCGGAGCTGGCCGGCGCGCTGCCGAACGCGCTGTTTTTTCACGTCACCCGCGAACCCGTCTTTGCCGTCCAGTCGCTGCTGGAGGCCCGGCGCCGCTTTAATGGCGACGCCGCCGCCTGGTGGGGCATGAAGCCGCCGCAATATGCTGAACTTCTTGGAAAAGACCCTGTCGAACAGGCCGCCGCCACTGTTCGCCTGACCGATCTGGCGATTGAAGATGCGCTGGACCGGGCGCCGGCGCGCAACGTCTTCCGGATTCGCTATGAAACATTGTGCGAGAAGCCGGAGACGGTCTTCGAAAGCCTGAAATCTCATCTGCGGAACCATTTCGGTTACGCCTTGCCAGACGCCTATTCCGGTCCGTCGAGATTTGATCACACGCCAGACATTCGCCTCTCACCGGAAGAAATCCGGCGCTTCGAGGCAGAATGGGCGTTGCACGACCGCGCGGCGCTACAGGGGGCGGCGTGATGCGCGCGGCGATCATGCAACCCTATTTCTTCCCCTATGCGGGATATTACCGGCTGCTGGCGGCGGCCGATGTCTTCGTGATCTATGATTGCGTCCAGTTTCCGCGCCGCGGCTGGGTTCACCGAAACCAGTTGCCGCGCGCCAACCGCGAACCGGGCTGGCTGACCCTGCCTGTCGAGAAAGCCGCCTACGACGCGGCTATCCGGGATGTCGAACTGAAAACCGACGCCGCCGACCTGATGCGGCAGCGGGCGGCGGCCTTTCCCGATCTCGATCACGCCTTACGCCACCGGTCGACACACCCGGCGGCTTCAGCGTTCCTGAATACGCGGCCCGCCCTGACCGATTATCTGGAACTGACATTGCGCGTCGCTGCGCGCCGTCTCGGGTTTCACCCGCAAATCCTGCGTTCCAGCGCGCTGGATATCCCGGCGCGCCTGAAGGCGCAGGATCGCATCTTCGCCATTCTGGAGGCGCTAGGGGCGAACGCATATGTGAATGCGCCGGGGGGACGAAGCCTCTATGACCCTCAGGCCTTCTCCGCCCGCGGCATCCGTCTGGAATTCCTGCCGGACTATACGGGCCCCAGAACCAGCATGCTCCACCGTCTGCTGATGGAAGAGAGCGAAAGCCTGCGCGCCGAAATTCTGGGCGATTGCAGGCTGGCGGAGGCTGCCTGATGGCCACCCCGGTCCTCATATTCGGCGCGGGTCAGGTCGCCGAGACCGCTGCGGAATATTTCGAGCGGGACGGTCAGGGGCCGGTCGCCGCCTTCATGGTGGACCCCGAGCATCACACGATCGAGACACTGCGTGACCGGCCTGTCCTGACCGTCCCTGACGCGGCGGACCGGTTCCCGCCCGGCAACGTCCGGGTCTTTGTCGCCATGGGCTATCACCGCCATGCGGGCGCGGCGTGGGACCGGGTTCGCGCATTTTCCGATCAGGGCTATGAACTGGCCTCCTATTGCGCGCCCACGGCCCGGGTGGCTGACAGCGCGCGGATCGGCCTGCACCATTTTATTCTCGATTATAATGTCATCCAGCCGGGCGCGGTGCTGGGCGACCATGTCTTTCTGATGCCACAAAACAATATTGGCCATCACGCCCGCATCGGCGACGCGAATTTCCTGGCGGGCCAGGTCTGTATCTCCGGCGCCTGCGAAACCGGCTCTGGCTGCTTTTTCGGCGTCAACGCGGCCACGGCCGACAATCTGAAAATCGGCGAAACCTGCCGCATCGGGCCGGGCGCGGCGGTGATGACCGACACGCCCGCCGAAACCACCTTGATCGCGCGCCCCGCGCGGTCGCTGCGCGGGGAGGCGCGGCCATGACCCGGAAATTCGACATAGAGGTAATGCGGCCCGTCCTGCCGGACGCGGACGCCCTTACCCCCTATCTGCAGCAAATCGACCAGACCGGCTGGTACGCCAATCGCGGCCCGCTGACGAAGGAGTTGGAACAGCGTCTGGCCGATCACTTCGGGGTCGAGCGTCACAGGTTGGTGACAACATCCAGCTGCACAAGCGGCCTCCAGATGGCCTATCTGACAGCCCGCCGGCCGGGCGCGCGCTATATCCTGACGCCGTCATGGACGTTCGCCGCCGCGCCGCTGGCCGCAATGGCGGCGGGTCTGACCCCCTTTTTCCTCGATGTCGATCCGGAGAGCCAGCAGCTGACGCCGGAAATCGCGAAAACCGCCCTCCATCGCCTCGGTGCGGAAACGGTCGCGGCGGTCTCTCCGGTCTCGCCGCAGGGCGCGCCGGTCGATCTGGATGGCTGGGCGGCGTTTCAGGCCGAAACCGGCTGCCGCGTGGTGCATGACGCCGCGGCGGCCTTCATCAGCGTTCAGGCCAGCGGCATCGTCTCCTGCGTCAGCCTGCACGCCACCAAGCTCCTGCCGGCGGGCGAAGGCGGCTTTGTGCTCTGCCCGGACGTTGCGACGCGGGAAGAAATCAAGGTCCGGTCGAATTTCGGGTTCGACGATTCCCGTGAATCGCAACTCGTCTCCGCCAACGCCAAGATCAGCGAGTATCACGCCGCCATCGGTCTGGCCGCGATGGATCAGCTGCCGGACCGACGCGGCCGCCTGATGCAGCTCGCACGCCGGATGAACGAGATGGTTTCCGCCCTGCCGGGCGTCAGCCTGCCTGAAGGGTTTGGCGCGCCCTGGTGCGGAACCACCGCGGTTATCCGCTTCGACGCGCCGGTCGCGCGGGATTGCGCCGCCCATCTTGCCCGGCAGGGTATCGAGACCCGCTTCTGGTGGGCGCGCGGCTGTCATCGCCAGCCGGCCTTCGCCGACTGCCCCCGTGATGACCTCGCCATGACCGAACGGCTGGCTGAATCCACTCTGGGTCTGCCCTTCCACGCGGCGCTGTCCGAAGCGGACCTCGGCCGTATTGGCGGGGCGCTGGAAGGCTTCCTCGCGGCCCGCCGCCGCGCCGCCTGATCTGTATAAAAAAGAGGGGCTGACGGATGCCCGCCAGCCCCTTGAGTTCTCCGAGAAGTCTTGCGGTCTAGAAGTCGACCGTCGCCCCGGCGAAGACATACCGGCCCAGCGTGTCATAGACCTGCGGGAAGGTGTTGCCGTTGCCGGCCCCCGAACCGACCACCGAGCTCAGCGGCGGGTCGTTGTCGAAGATATTGTTCACGCCCAGATTGAAGCGGGCATTCTCGCGAACCTGCCAGACGCCGGCCAGGTCGAAATAGTGCTGCTCGTCCAGCGTCTGGTTGATGGCCGCGCCGCCGCCGAACAGGTCGACGGAGGAGAAATACCGCCAGGAGCCCGACAGGCTGACATCCTGCCACGGCGTGTTCCACGTCGTGCGGAAGCTGTGCCGCCATTCCGGGTTCGGCGTCTGAAGGATTGAAGAACACCCGCCCCCGTAGGTTCCGGCGCAATCCTTGGCCGCTTCGCCCAGATTGTTGAACACCAGCGATTCCAGCCAGGTGCCGACGAGATTGAACTCGAGGCTGCCCATGCCGTCCGCGCCTAGGTCGCCCAGATCGACCGAGTAACCCGCGACAACGTCAACGCCGCGCGTTTCAAGCGAACCGGTATTCTGGTTCAGCGCGATGATGAAGCCGGTCGGGTTGGCCCACAACGTGCCGCCATTCCCGCGATTGACCAGCGCACAGAAGGTGGGATCGCCCGTATCCAGGCAGTTTTCCAGGACCGTCTGCTGCGCCAGCGTGCCGATCAGCTTTTCGATCGTGATGTCGAAATAATCGACCGTCAGGGTCAGGCCGGGCAGGAAGCTCGGCGTCGCCACAAGGCCGACAGACCACGTATCCGCCTCTTCCGGCTCCAGGTCCAGCGCGCCGCCTTGCAGCGTGTTGAACTGACCCGCCGGGTTGTCGGCGATCGCGCCATACTGGTCCGCCGTGACGCCGGTGCGGGCGCATTCCTCGAAGGAACGGGTCGGCTCCGGATTGGCGGTATTGGGGTCAAAATCGCCCGAGCACGGATCGAAGTTGCCGTTGGCGCCCGCCGTCATGTCGAACAGGCCCAGCGTCTGGCTGGTGAACAGCTCGACCACGTTCGGGGCGCGCACCGCGCGCTGGAAGCTGGCGCGGAGGCGGAAGTCTTCCACCGGCGCCCAGTCGCCCGCGAGCTTGTAGGTGTCGGTCTTGAAGCCGCTGGAATAGTCGGAGTAGCGATACGCCGCCTCGAACGCCAGGGTTTCAAATCCGGGCCGGTTCTCGATGATCGGAACCTGGATTTCACCGAACAGCTCGTAAACGTCCGTGGAGCCTTCCACCGGCAGCGTCTGGCTGCCCTGGCCGAAACCGTCCGAGCTCGGCGGCTGCTGGAACGCCGCGTCAGGGTTCAGCTCCAGATAATCACGGCGATATTCGCCGCCGAACGCGATGCCGACGCCATTCTCGGCCCACGGCATCCGCACGTCATAGACGCCCAGATCGCCGGAGATGGAGCCGCTGACCACTTGCTGGACCGTGTTGCCCTGCGCCAGCAGTTCCGCGCCGATATAATTGATCGCCGCCTGTGACGGGCCGTTGCCGGAGAAGATGTCGTAGGGCACGCAGGCCGGGTCGTTATTGGCCGGATCGCTGTCGGCATTGACCGAGCAGACGATGTTCCCGCTGCCGTCCCGGACCGCGTTCAGGGCGCGGGATGAACGGGTAACCGAAACCTCGTTCTTGTAGGCCTGCGACAGGTTCACATTGGCGTAGGAGGCATAGACATCATAGTCGAACGCCTCGTTCAAATTGCCGCGGACGCCCAGCACGCTGCGGAACGTCGTGTGGCGCAGCGTGTTGGAGCGCGCCCCGCCTTCCACGTTCCGGCGGAAGATCAGCACGCCCTGCGCGATGTCCGAACCGGAAAGACCGTTGCTGGTGCACAGGAAGTCCACCTGCTGGTCGGACAGGAACGGGTTGTCGCAATTGATGCCGCCGCTCTGACCGGCCACGCCGCCGCCGAAAACGCCGGACGGCGCGATGTCGGCCGCTGTCTCGTTCATGTTGAACGTCAGCTCGGCGTACGGCTCGATATGGTCGTTGACGCGGTAATGCGCATACGCGCCCAGCTTGTAGCTTTCATCCGGACGCTGGAAGAAGTTGAACGGGTTGAAGTTGAACGTGTCCGTCGTGAAGTCACGCGGAATGAACGTGCCGTTGGACGGGTCCACGCGGAACCAGCCCTGGCTCAGCGCCGGGTTCACGTTCAGGAAGTTGGCGACCGCGTTGGTGCCGGAACCGTTACAGGTGAATTCCTCGCCATTATTCCGCGTCCCGAATGCGCAGGCGCTGAAGTCGCGCTCGGCCTGACGGATCTCGTCAACATTCCGGTACCCGACATAGGCCGTCACATTGCCCTGTCCGTCCGGCGAATTGACGCCCATGATGCCGGTCAGTTCAACCGTCTCGCCGTCGATGACATGGTCATCCGGCAATTTGAACTGGTCCGGATTGATGGCGTTGAATTCGTTGATCAGGCCCTGAACGCTGTTCTCGTTCTTGTGCTGATAGAAGCTGTACTGGGCGTCCAGACGGATGCCCTCAAAGTCGTCCATCATGATGAAGTTGACGACGCCCGAAACCGCGTCAGACCCGTAGATCGCCGAGGCACCGCCCGTCAGAACCTCGACCCGCTCCACCAGGGCGGACGGGATCTGGTTGAGGTCGGCGGCCTGTCCCGCCGGCAGCGGCGAGCCGAACGGCAGGCGGCGGCCATTGACCAGCACCAGCGTCCGGACGGAGCCCAGACCGCGAAGGTTCACCGTGGCCGTACCCGTTGCGCCGTTGGAAACCGCGCTGCCCTGCGCCGCGAAGGCCTGCGGAAGGGTGTTCAGCATGTCCTCGACACGAACGGTGCCGCGCAGGTCCAGCTCTTCGGAATCAACCTGTGTGACCGGGCTGGTGCTGACCAGATTGGCCTGACGGATGCGTGACCCCGTGACGACAACCACATCGTCAGCGGCGCTGCCCGTGGCCGCCTGCGTCCCCTGATCGACCTGATCCTGGGCAAACGCCCCCGTTGCGCCCGCGCCGGTCAATAGCGTGCTTGCAAGAATACAAGCCTTGAATTTTCTGGATTTCATTATCGTCCCCTTTGGTTAAGCGATGTAAACACTGGCGTTTGGACGATTTTTGAAGACGCGGAGTGTGACACTAAAGTTGTGATCGACTAACCGACCGGAATTCGCGACGGCTCTCTCCGGTTTGCGACGAATGGGGCTGAAACAGCGACCAGCGGCGGCGAGGCGCGCGCTTTATCCCTGTCGCCGGATGAAAAGGCACAATAGGCTGACCTCGATCATGACAGCCACGTTTCCAGAGACCTCCGAACCCCAGCGCGCCGAAGCCATTACGCTTCGCGAATTCATGGTGTTTCAGGCGATCGTCATTGGCGGGATTTTCATAATCAGCAACGCCATCGCCCTGATCGGCGGCGACCTGCATTTCCCGCAAAGCCTGATCTACCGCATCATTTCGTTCGGCTTTCTTTTCGTGGTCACGTGCGCGATTCACGTTGTCTTCCGGTATCTGAATCCGAAAGGCCTCGCCGCGCGCTCCGTCGCCGCGCTTCCGGCCCTTCTTTTCATGCCCATCATTCTGATGGCCGGCGATATCCTGATGGAGTTCGTCTTCATGTGGATGGCCGGCGAAACCATGAACACGCCGTCCCGCGCCGCGCTTTCACGCTATTACTTCTTCAACCTGGCGCTGTTCGCGGGCTGGCTGGGCGCTTATCTGGCCTTCCTGACCAACGCCGATCTGCGGTTCGAGGAGAACCGGCGCCACCGTCTGGAGGCCATGGCGAACGAAGCGCAACTGACCATGCTGCGCTATCAGTTGAACCCGCACTTCCTGTTCAACACGCTGAACGCGATTTCCTCGCTGATCCTGGACAATCGCAACGACGCGGCGGAAACGATGGTCGGCCGGCTTTCCGGGTTTCTGCGCTATACGCTGGCCGGAACGCTGGAGCGCACCGTCACGCTGGAAACGGAAATCGAGACCCAGAAACTCTATCTGGAAATCGAAAAAGCGCGCTTTGGGTCAAAGCTGAAAACTGTTTTCCGGATTGAAGACGAGGCGTTGAAGGCCCGTGTGCCCAGCCTGATCATTCAGCCCATCGTGGAGAACGCGATCAAATACGCCGTCGCGCCGCGGCAGGACGGCGCGCAAATCAATATCGGGGCGCGGCGGAGTGAAGACCGCCTGATCGTTACGATAGAGGATGACGGCCCCGGTTTTGGCCGCGCGCTGGAGGATATTCACGCCACCCATGTCGGGCTGAAGAACACGGCCGAGCGTCTCAATCTCCATTATCCCGGACAGGCGCGCCTCCACATGGCGGATAATCCCGGCGGCGGGGCGCGCGTGACGCTGGAAATGCCGTTTGAGACCGATGCCGCCTGACGCCCGCATCCTGCTCGTTGATGACGAGCCGCTGGCCTTGCGGCGGCTGGAGATTATCTGCCGCCAGATTTCCGCCTGCGAGGTTGTCGGAACCGCGGACAACGGCCAGTCGGCCATCAGCCTGATCGCGGAGTTGAAGCCCGATATTGTCCTGCTGGATGTCCATATGCCGGTGCTGGACGGGTTCGGATTGCTCCGCAAATTGCCCGAAAACAGCCCGCCACAGATCATTTTTGTCACCGCATATGACCATTACGGCCCCCGGGCGTTCGAGGAATCCGCTGTCGATTACCTCCTCAAACCCGTGGAAATCAGCCGGCTGGAACTGGCGATCGGCCGCGCCAGGGCGCGAAAAGAAGCCGCCAGCGCCGCAGACCGGCTGGAAGAGATGGAGCTTCTGGTCGCCAAGCTGCGCCGGGCAGCCGCGCGCAGCCACAGCGCCCCGCGCTGGGAACGCGAGATCTGGATCAAGGACCGCACGCGCGCTTATCGCGTGAACGCCGATACGGTCGAATGGGTGGAAGCGGCGCGCGATTATGTGGTGCTGCATACCGGCGAGCGGAACCATATCATGCGCGAGACCATGACGGGCATGGAGGAAAGGCTGGGCCGGGGTCCTTTCATCCGCACCCACCGCTCGGCCATCGTGAATATGGATCACGTGCGCGAGGTCGTGCGGAAGCCGTCCGGAGCCATGATGCTGCGCATGATGAGTGGCGCGAAAGTGCCGGTCGGACGCCGTCAGGCGACTGAAATCTACGAAAAACTGACCGATTTTCACATCGGCGGCGCAGAAGATTCCGAGTCCTGAAAAGGTAAGAGGCGCCTGGGGAAATCAGGCGCCTCTTGAATTTGGGGACTATCGTGGAGGGAGAAGTGCGCCGTCCCAGGCTGCGCGCCTCTCATGTGTCACGATAAAACGTGTGGCGCCGCCGTCAGGTTCAAATCGATGACACCTGATCTTCACGCGGCAAGCGGCGGCGCGTTGCGGCAAATGGCCGGAATGACGCGACCAACGGCGCGGCTTCAGTGCGAATGACGCGCCGCAAGCTCGCCCCTGGGCTGCCGGAACAGGAAGACGATCGCCAGGGCTGGCAGCCACGGCAGCAGGCGCTCGCCCACCTGCCCGGGACCGGAATCGAAGACCTGGCTGAACAGGACTGTCAGGGTGAAACCCACCGTCATGGACAGCCAGACCGCCCAGGCCCGCGGTTCGACCCCCGCCACGCGCGCCGCCACGATAGGCCCGAACGCCGCGCCCAGCGCCGACCACGCAAACAGCACTCGCCCGAATATGGTCGCCGGAACACTCAGCGTGATAATGACGGCCAGCACGCAGATCGCGCTCATGACCAGCCGGGAGACCAGCAATTCCCGCTGCGGCCAGCGTTTCGTAACGCCCAGATCGTGCGCCACCGCCCCCGCGGCGGCCAGCAGGATGGAATCCACGGTCGACATGACCGCCGACAGCACTGCGGCGACCACTACGCCAGCCAGCGCGGCGGGCAGCAGATCCGCCGTCATGCGGTAGAAAATGTTTTCCGCATTCCCCAGATCGGCGACCAGAGCGCGGCCCGCCAGCGCCAGCGCCGCCATGCCCAGGAACACGATCACGCCCCAGCTAATGGCGATGATAAAGCCGCGGATCCGGCTTTTTTCGTCCTTGACCGCCATCAGGCGGTTGAGAAGCTGCGGCTGGCCGTAGGTGCCAAGCCCCACGCTGAAAATCCCCAGCGCAAACCCGGCGAACAGGAAGAAGGGCTGCCCCCCGTCCCACGCCAGATAGCCCTCCGGCGCGGTGGCCTGAAGCGTCTGGATGATTCCGGCGGGGCCGCCGGCCGCGATCACCGCTACAACAGGCAGGAAAATCGCGATCAGCCACATGATGCCCGCCTGTACAGTGTCCGTGACCGAGGCCGCCCAGAACCCGCCAAGGAAGACATAGATCAGGATGATCGCCGCCCCGATCATCACGCTTTCCGCCACGCGCATGTCGAATGCCGCGGCGAACGCCGCGCCGGCGGCCTGGAACTGCGCGGCAATGTAGAAAATAAAGCAGAAGACGATCAGCGCGCTGGCCGTCCACACAATGGCGCGCCGCCAGCTTCCCCCGCTGCGCGCGGCCAGGAAGTCCGTCAGCGTAACGTGGTTTTCCTCCACGGTTTCGGCCCGCAGCCGCGGCCCGAACCACAGCCAGACCAGCACATAGCCCAGCCATGTCCCCGGCAGCATCCATAGCGCCGAGACGCCGGACACATAGACAAATCCGGAAAAGCCAAGCAGCACCCAGGCGGAAGACGTGGAGGCCGCATAGGACAGTCCCGCGACCCACGGCCCGAGCGCGCGACCCCCAAGGAAATAATCGGATTCACTCTTGTTTCGCCGGCTCGCCCAGATCCCGATGCCGATCAGCAGCGCCTTATAGGCAATCAGCGTCAGCAGAACGATTGTCGAATCCATGAGCTCCCCCGTCAGGCCGCAAACCGGCGCGGGACGCTAACCCACGCGCGGCTGCAACGGGAGTCCGGAAAACCGGATCAGTCGTTCGCGGCCGGCGAGCCGGCGCGCTGACGGTTTTCCCAATCCGGCGCGTGATAGGCGTCCAGCGTGGACGGCGGAAGCATTTCCTTGCCCAGCACATGATCTGCGCCCTTCTCCCCGATCATGATCGTGGGGCCGTTCAGATTGCCGTTTGTTACGGTCGGCATGATAGATGAATCGATCACGCGCAGCCCTTCCATGCCATGCACCCGGCACTCGGAATCCACCACGGCCATGTCGTCTTCGCCCATGCGGCAGGTTCCAGCCGGGTGATAGGCGGTTGCCGATTTCTCCGCCACCCACGCATCGATCTCGTCGTCGGACTGGACATCCTTGCCCGGTTGAACTTCTTCGCCCCGGTATTCGTCAAAGGCGGGCTGGGAGAATATCTCACGGGTCAGGCGCACGGCGTCGCGATAGGCCTGTTTGTCCTCTTCCTCCGACAGATAATTGAAGACCAGGCGCGGGTGGTCCTCGGGTTGCGCGGATTTCAGCGTGACCTCGCCGCGGCTCTTGGGCTTGTTGTGACCGACATGAGCCTGGAAACCGTGCCCGTCGACGGCGCTGGAACCGTCATAGGCGATCGCGCCAGCGAGGAAGTGATACTGGATATCGGGCCATTTGAGCCCCGCGCGAGAACGGATATAGCCGTTCGATTCAAAGTGATTGGTCGAACCCAGCCAGTCCTTGAACAGCATCCAGCGGGCGCCGATCAGCGCTTGGCCGATCGGGTTCAGCCAGCCATTCAGGGTGATGTCCTTCTTGCAGCGATGCTGCACCCACACTTCCAGATGATCCTGAAGATTCTGGCCAACGCCGGGCAGGTCGTGCACGACCTCAATGCCATGCTCTTTCAGGTGAGCCGCGGGACCAACGCCTGAAAGCATCAGCAATTTTGGAGAGTTGAAGGCGCTGGCCGAAAGGATGACTTCGCGGCGCGCCTTGACCCGCCGCGTCTCCCCGGCCTGCTGGAACTCCACCCCGACCGCCCGCTTGCCCTCAAACAGGATGCGCGTGGTCAGCGCGTGCAGCTCTATATCCAGATTGTCCCGCTCAAGCGCCGGTTTCAGATAAGCGACCGCGGTGGAGCAGCGAATGCCCTCGCGCACGGTCATGTCCATGCGGCCAAAACCTTCCTGCCTGTAGCCGTTATAATCTTCGGTCTCGCCATACCCCGCCTGCGCGCCGGCTTTGATAAAGGCGCGATAGAGCGGGTTCTTCATGCCGCGTCCATTGGACACGCCCTGAGGCCCGCCGGCGCCGCGATAGGCGTCCTCTCCATAGACGCAATCCTCGGCGCGCTTGAAATAAGGCTGGACATCGGCATAGCCCCAGCCCTTCGCGCCCAGATCGGCCCATTCTTCGAAATCGCCGGCGCAACCGCGTACATAGACCATGCCGTTGATCGACGACGATCCGCCCATGACCTTGCCCCGCGCGTGGTGTATCGCGCGGCCGCCCAGGCCCGGCTCCGGCTCCGAATACATGCCCCAGTCGAACTTTTCCTTGCCCATGGGGATGGAAAAAGCCGTGGGCATGCGGATGAAGATCGAGTTGTCCTTGCCGCCATACTCGATCACCAGAACCTTGTTCTGACCGTCAGCGCTAAGGCGATCAGCCAGCACGCCGCCAGCAGACCCGGCCCCGATGATGACGTAGTCGGCTTCCTGGTCATAAGCGTGGCTCACGTCTCGTCCTCCTGATCATGTTGCGATTGGTCCTGAGTGTTTTCGTCCGGCATCGGCGTGCGGCCGCCCATGGCTGCGCGCTGGGTATGCAGGAAGTGCATGTGCCGCTCGAAATGGTCGAGAATGTCTTCGACAACCTGCGCCCGCGTGTAGCCCACCAGGTCATAGCCCTGGCTGCCTTCGAACAGGTGCGCCTCCAGACGATAGTAGCGCGAATCCTGGGATTGCGGCCGGCGGACGAAGGCCGGGATGGCATACGGCTCGGGCTTGATTTCGTAAGTGAAATCCTGCTGCGCCTCGATGCGGACATTCAGCCTCAGCCACGGGTCGTCTCCGCCGCCGCTTTCAATATCGGCGGGCAATTGCCGTTCGCTCAGCACGCCCGCGATTTCCTCCATGGCCGGACGCGCCGTTTCTTCCAGAAAACGCACTGCCTGCTTGTGCGTGGGGAAGCTGGTCGCGCGGGCAATACGGTGTCGCCAGCTTTCGTGTGTTGGCTTGTCTTCACGGATGCGGCCGGAGAGATAACCCGGCAGCGACTTGCGGTGCGCCTCCTCCTTCATCGCCTCCACGCGCAGCGCCTTGAACAGCCCCGCCATCATCAGGAAAAGCACGATGGAGAAGGGCAAGCCCATCACCACCACCGCGCTTTGCAGAGCGGACAGTCCGCCCGCCAGCAACAGGGCCAGCGTCAGGCCGCCGATGATCGCCGCCCACAGCACACGCATCCAGACCGGCGCGTCAGAATTGGCGTCTTTCAGAATGGAGGTGAAGTTCGACAGCACCAAAGAACCGGAATCGCCCGACGTCACGAAGAAGACGATCGCCAGAATGGTAACCGCTACCGTCGTGATTCCGGACAAGGGCAGGTTCTGCAGGAACAGATAGATGGACGAACCGGGATTGTTCATCGCCTCCTGCCCGAAAGCGCTTGCGCCCCCCATCACCATCTCGATGGCGCTGTTACCCATGATCGACATCCAGATCATCATGAAGACCATCGGCAGGATCAGCGTGCCGGCGACAAATTCGCCGATTGTCCGCCCGCGGGAAATCCGGGCCAGAAACAGCCCTACGAACGGCCCCCAGGCGATCCACCACGCCCAGAAAAACAGGGTCCAGCCGTTCAGCCATTCTGTCGGCTGGTCGAAGGCAAATGTGTTGAAGGACAACCCGATGAATTCCGACAGGTAGTCGCCGACATTCAGTACAAAGGCGTTCAGCAGGAACACCGTGTCCCCGGCAAACAACACGAACAGAACAACGCCCAGCGCCAGAAGCATGTTGAATTCGGATAGCCGCCGGATGCCGCGCTCAACGCCGGTTGCCGCAGAAATAGCGGCGAACACCACGATGATTACCGCCAGCGCCGCCTGCGTGATCACGCTGTCGGGGATGCCGAACATGTAGTTCAAGCCGTAATTCAGCTGGATAATGCCGATGCCAAGGCTCGTCGCGATGCCGAAAACCGTGCCGAGCACCGCCGCAATATCGACCGTATGGCCAATCGGACCGTAGATCCGCTTTCCGAAAATCGGAAACAGGGCGGAGCGGATCGTCAGGGGCAGGCCATGGCGATAGGAAAAGAACGCCAGCGCCATTCCGACCAGCGTATAGACGCCCCAGCCCGAAATGCCCCAATGCAGGAACGTATACTGCATGGCCCGGCGCGCATCCGCCACGCCCTCGCCCTGGACGTCAGGCGCGGCCAGGAACTGGGTGACCGGTTCCGATACGCAAAAGAACAGAAGGTCGATCCCGATGCCCGCCGAAAACAGCATCGCCGCCCATGTCAGCAACCCGAATTCCGGTTTCGAGTGATCGGGGCCGAGCCGGATTTTTCCGTATTTGGAAAATCCGATGAAGATGACAAAACCCAGATAAACCAGGACGGCGAGGAAGTAGAACCAGCCAAACGTATTGGAAATCCAGGCCAGCGCCGCGTTGATCACGCTGCCCGCCTGATCGGAGAACACCATCGCCCAAAGGGCGAACACCACAATTCCGATGGCGGAGGCATAGAAAACAACTGGGTTGATCCGGTCCTTTGCGGGCTCCTGCTCCACGCTGTCGGTGGCTGAATCGTTCATCGCATATCCTTGTGTTCAGGTGAGCAGGGTCCGCGCCTTGGCGTCAGAATGAGAAGACAATGCTGGCAACCAGCGAACCGACATTTTCCGGGGCGGCGAGGTCCGGCTTCACGCCATCGGCGTCATGCCAGCGAAGGTCGAGCGTAACGGCGTCCCACGCTTTCGAGACGCCAATATCGTAATAGGTGTAGTCCTGCGCGGTCAGCGCGGCGCTTTCATCGAAAATCTGCCGGCCCAGCTTTCCCGAAACCGAAACGCCCTCGCCAATAGGCAGAGGATATGATGCCGTCGTCTGCAGCGCATAGGACGGCGTATCGGGGAAGAAATCGTCGCCGAAATAATTATTGGCGTACCAGACGCTGGCGCCGAGATCGGCCTCGCCCAGCGTATAGCTGAGGATGCCGTAGACTTCCCAATAGTCGAGATCGGCGACTGAACCAGGGAAGGAATAATACCAGAAACCGATATCGTAACCGACGCCGCTATCGCCCACTGTGCCCGCAAACCCGACAAACGGGTCAATTTCCACGGAATTGCCCTCGCCGCCTGCGGACGTGTTGGACGCCCACACGCCGGCATAGAAACCGGAATCGTGAGCCCATGTGAAACTGCCTTGCAGCTGGGGGCCGTCATCGCTGACCGAAAGGCCGCGATACATGTAATTGCTCGCCAGTTTGAGCTTGCCGCTCAAGGACCCGAACCCGCCTTCTTCAGACCCTTCTTTTTGCGCCGAGGCGGGAGCCGAAAGGGCCGTAGAAAAGGCGAGTAATGCACAAACGGCGAGATATTTTTTCAACTTGGCGGCTCCGGGTTTGTACACCGGCGCGCCACCTGAATGGCGGGGCCTGGCGGTCGTGCGCGCCGCGCCTCAAGACGGACTAATGTGGCTCGAGAACTGGCGGCTGTTCATGTTCCTGAACACATTTAAGCCGCAATC
This sequence comes from Euryhalocaulis sp., assembly GCF_013911995.1. Taxonomy (NCBI): domain Bacteria; kingdom Pseudomonadati; phylum Pseudomonadota; class Alphaproteobacteria; order Maricaulales; family Maricaulaceae; genus Euryhalocaulis; species Euryhalocaulis sp. Next base: position 4,166 of record NZ_JACESD010000028.1, on the reverse strand, counting down.
GTTCCGGCGCCGCCGCCCGCCTTCGCAAGCGGGGCCGAGCCTTCAAACAACAGGCGTTTCAAGTCATAGACCAACCCGCGCAGGTACGTCCCGACGGCGTCCCGGGCAACGTTCTGACTGCGCGGTTTTTCAGAAAAGCGGTTGATCTGACAGAGACTTAAACGCCTTCGCCGACAAACGCCTTTTCGATGACCATGTCGCCGGGCTTGGCGTTGGAGCCTTCGATGAAATCGCGCTCCAGGCACATCTCTTTCAGCTCTTTGAGCATGGCTTCGGAGCCGCAGATCATGACGCGGTCATGTTCGGGGTCCAGCGGCTTGCCGCCGATCTGCTCGAACAGCGCGCCGCTGCGGATCAGATCCGTGACGCGCCCTGTCCGCGCGCCCTCTTCCCGCGTGACGGAGTTGAAATAGACCAGTTGCTTTGCGGCTTCCTCGCCGACCAGCGGGTCGTTTTTCGTGCGCTCGACCAGCTCTTCGCTATAGGCCAGCTCCGCGTGGGTGCGGCAGGTATGGGTCAGCACGACCTCATCGTAATACTCATAGACGTCCGGCTCCCGGATCAGGCTGGCGAAGGGCGCCACGCCCGTACCGGTGGAGAGCAGGTATAGCCGCCGCCCGGGGCGCAGGGCGTCAGTGACCAGCGTGCCGGTCGGCTTCTTGCCCATCAGCACCGTGTCGCCCGGCTGGATATTCTTGAGGCGGGAGGTCAGCGCGCCGCCCGGCACCTTGATGGAATAGAATTCCAGCTCCTCGTCCCAGGTCGGGCTGGCGACGGAATAGGCGCGCAGGATGGGCTTTTTTTCGCCTTCCAGTCCGATCATCACGAATTCGCCCGCGCGGAAGCGGAATGTCTCCGGACGGGAGACGCGGAACGAGAAGAGCGTATCGGTGTAATGTTTCACCGAATGAACTTCCAATTCATGGAACGCGCTGGACTTGGCGGGGCGCTCTGCGCGCGCCGCTTCGGCGGCTGCTTCACTCATCTAGGTCGTCTCGTCTTTCAGCTCTGGGCGGCCAGATTGTCGGCCTCGGGAACATGATCGGCGTCCCAGGGCGGACAGGGCAAATTACGCGCTGCTAGATATTCAGGATTATACAAACGTCCAGCGTATCGGGCGCCCGCATCGCATAACAGGGTCACGACCGTATGTCCCGGCCCCAGCGCCTCGGCCAGCCGGATCGCCCCGGCGACATTCACCCCGGACGAGCCGCCCAGCGACAGACCTTCCTCCTCAACCAGGGCGAACAGGATGGGCAGGAAATCCGCATCCTCGATCCGGAAAGCGTGATCGACCTGCAGCCCCTGAAGCTGGCCCGTGATGCGGCCAACGCCAATGCCTTCGGTGATGGATGAGCCTTCGGATTTCAGCTCGCCGGACGTGAAATAGCTGTACAGCGCCCCGCCCGCCGGGTCGGCGAGGCCGATGGCGATATCAGGGTTTTTCGCGCGCAGCGACGCCGCCACGCCGGACAGCGTGCCGCCCGTCCCCGCCGCACAGACAAATCCGTCCACCTTGCCCCCGGTCTGGTCCCAGATTTCCGGGCCGGTCGTTGCTTTATGAAAGGCGCGGTTGGCCGGGTTGTCGAACTGGTTGGCCCAGAAGGCCCCGCCCGGCATGTCCGCCAGACGTTCAGCCAGACGGCGCGAGACATGGACGAAGTGATGCTCGCTGGAGAACGGGGCGGGATCGACCTCGATCACGCGGCAGCCCAACGCCCACAACGCCTGCTTCTTCTCCGGGCTCTGGGTGCGCGGCATCACGACCACGACCTTGTAGCCCAGCGCCGCGCCAACGGTCGCCAGTCCGATCCCTGTATTGCCGGCGGTGCCTTCCACGATCACCCCGCCCGGCTTCAATGCGCCGGAGCGTTCGGCTTCGCGGATAATGCCCAGCGCCGTGCGGTCCTTTACGGACCCGCCGGGATTGAGAAATTCCGCCTTGCCATAGATTTCACACCCGGTCCGGCGCGAAGGGCCTTCCAGCTTCAACAGTGGGGTCGACCCGATCAGGCCGATAACGGCGGGTTGTCTTTCACTCACAGCAAGGGGCCTCCCTGTCCGCCCGCGGCCAATGGCTGATGTATGCCGCATTCGGTCTTGTCCTGTCCCCGCCAGCGGCCATCGCGGACATTGGCGGGCGAGGCCGGGGCCGTGCAAGGCCAACAGCCGATCGAGACATAACCCTGTTCGACCATCGGATGCGCCGGAAGGTCCAGTTTTTCAAACACCGCCTGCACGTCTTCCCGGCTCCACCCGGCCAGCGGATTGACCTTGATCCGCACGCCATCGAACTCGAACGGCTCCAGCGTCTCCCGGACTCCGCCGTGATAGCGTTTGCGCCCGGTTATCAGCGCATCATAGCCGGCCAGCGCCCGCGCGAGAGGCCGCACCTTGCGGAGCGCGCAGCAGGCGTCGGAGTCGCGCCGCCACAGCTGGCCGTCCGCGTCCTCCGCCGCCGCTTCATCCCGGTCGGCGCGCAGGATTTTCACATTGGTCAGGCCCAGCCGTTTTACCAGAGCGTCGCGGTAATCCAGCGTCTGGGCGAAATGGCGCTCCGTATCCAGGAAGAAGACCGGCGTGTCCGGCGCGATCTCCGCAATCATCGCCAGCCCGGCCGCCGATTCCGCGCCAAAGGAAGACAGCACCGCGATCCGGCCCTTGAAACGGTCCAGCGCGGCGGCCAGCACCTCCCTCGCCGGGCGGTCGGCATGATCCGCATTCAACGCATCGGCCAGCGCCGCGCGGGTCTTGCGGGCGCGGCGGGCGAACGCCGGCTCGGTCTTGTCCTCGGCCGGCTGGTAATCGCCGCTGAAGGCTGTGAGCGCAGCATTCCAGCGTTCGGCCTGCCCGGACCGGTCCGGCGCGACCCGGTCGAAACCGGCGCGCTTTAGCAGACGCGCCTGATCGGGGATGAGATCGCCCACCGCCCGCAACTCGCCCTCGAACCCGCGCTCGCGCAGGCGCGCGGCCAGCGAGAATCCGCGTCCGTCCTTGAAGCTGGGGAAATGGATATCGATCCGCTCCACGCCCGCAATTTCACTGGCGATGTCTTCCAGTATCGCGTCCGGGGCAAGCGCCAGCACTTCCGGCGCTTCTGCGCTTCGAGCGGTTTCACGTGTGGCTTCAATCTGCATAGACCGCCTCCTTGAACGGGTCCGCGCCGATGCGCCCGAGCGTTTCGATGAAAGTTTCCGCCCCGATGCGGCGTTCGGTGAATACGCGGACCACGGTCAGAACCGCTTCCACCGCGCTGTCGGCCGTGAATCCGGGGCCGAGTATCTTGCCGACGGCCGACTGGCCGTCCGCGACGCCGCCAACCGTCAACTGGTAGACTTCCTCGCCCTTCTTATCGACGCCAAGCAGGCCGATATTTGCGACATGGTGATGACCGCAGGCATTGATGCAGCCCGATATCTTGATGGTCAGCTCGCCCGCCGGCTCGTCCAGCCCGGTCTCCGCCAGCCGTTTCGATATGGCCTGCGCCAGCGGAATGGAGCGCGCATTGGCGAGATTGCAATAGTCCAGCCCCGGGCAGGAGACGATATCGCTGGCCAGCCCGGCGTTCGGCGTCGCCAGCTCCAGCCCCGCCAGCGCCGCGTGGAGGTCCGCCAGATCGGCGGCGGCGACGTGCGGCAGGACCAGATTCTGCTCCTTGGTCACGCGGATTTCGCTCCGGCCATACCTATCCGCCAGATCGGCCAGCGCATCCATCTGCTCCGCGCTGGCGTCGCCCGGCGTCTTGCCCGTGGGCTTCAGGGAGACGACCACGCTGCGCAGCCCGTCCACCTTGTGCGGCTTCACGTTATGCGCCTTCCAGCGCAGGAAGGCCGGGTCGGCGGACTTGGCGACAGGGCGCGGATCGGCGGCGGGCGGCGGAAAGTGCGCCGCCACGCGCTCGATCTCCTCGACCGGGATGGTCAGCGGGCCGTTTTTCAGCCGGGAAAACTCGTCCTCGACCGCCTCGGTGAACGCGTCCGCGCCCATCGATTCGACCAGGATCTTGATCCGCGCCTTGTACATATTATCCCGCCGGCCGGCGAGATTATAGACGCGCAGGATCGCCGTCAGATAGGCCAGCAGGTCCCGCTGGCCGACGAAGTCTCGCAGCTTCACTGCCACGCGCGGCGTGCGGCCCTGACCGCCCCCGGCGTGAACCTCGAAGC
>NZ_JACESD010000027.1:0-37435 GCF_013911995.1 Euryhalocaulis sp. | reverse complement strand
GATTATAGATGATGTCGTCTTCCATCAGCTCCGGCACATGCGCGATAATCTGTTCGACGTTCGCGACCAGGTTTTTGTGGCTCAGCGCAACGCCTTTTGGATCGCCTTCGGTGCCGGAAGTGAACAGGATGACGGCTTCTTCGTCATGATCGGTCTTGGCGCGGATCAGGTCCGGTGCATACAGGCCGGCCAGCGCCGCCGCCTTGTCGCGAATGCCCAGATTGTCGCGCACGTCCTCCAGATAGATAATTTCCGCTTCTTGCCCCAAAGCCTCGATCAGGGACTCAAATCCGCCTTTCTCGATGAACTGGTGCGCGGTTACGATGCGCTTGATTTCTCCGGTTTTCAGGGCGGAGCGAAGATTGCGCACCCCGGCGGTGAAGTTCAGCATCGCGGGAACGCGGCCATAGGCGCTGAGGGCGAAGGTAGCGATCACCGCCCCCGCGCCGGTGGGCAGCATGACGCCCACGCGTTCGCGTTTCTCGGTCAGGCCGGCCAGCGCCGATCCCAGCGCGAAAGTCGCCTTTACCAGATCGTCGTAGGAAAGCTTCCGGTCATCGGCGTCGATGATAGCGGTGTATTTCCCGCCGGCGCGTTTGCGCGCCCGCAAGAGCGCGCCCGTAATGGTCGTATGGGTCCGCCGCTCATCGTAGCTGTATGGGCGTTTCATGCATCCTCCCGCGCCGACTGTTTCCGTCGGTCATCTCTTTAAATCTTATCACCTTCCGCACTCGCAGGGGCAAGTCGGATGTCATCTTTGTGACTCAACATATGGCGGTCCCGTCACGTTCCAATTTTTGGAACTAACTGGCGTCCGGACCTCTTACAGGTCAGACTGAACGTCATAAGAAACATGAGGGAAGAATCGACATGGAATTTCTGATTTTCATCCTGATCGGCATCCTGGCCGGCTGGATCGCAGAACAGGTCATGAAACGCGATCACGGCATCCTGGTGAATCTGGTCGTCGGCGTCGTCGGCGCGCTATTGGGCGGGTTCATCGCCGGCTTGCTGGGCATCGCCTGGGGCGGAATCATCGGCCAGCTGGTCATCGCCACGCTGGGCGCGATCCTGCTGCTGTTCATTCTTGGACTTATCAAGAAAAACTAGCGCCCTGCGCATTTGCGCATAGCGCCCTGTCTTTCGTGCATACGCCCCGTGGTGATCGCTTGAACCACGGGGCAATGCGCGCCATGTTCGCGTCACTATGGCAGTGATCATCGACAATCTCGACAAGGCGAAAGCCGCGCCGGTTCGCCACCCTGAAAAACAGAAGCGGCCCGACACCCCCGTTCCGCGCAAGCCAGACTGGATTCGCGTCCGCGCGCCGGCCGGGAAGGGCGTGGCGGAGACGCGCAAGGCGGTGAAGGAGGAAGGCCTCGTCACCGTGTGCGAGGAAGCGGGCTGTCCGAACCTTGGCGAGTGCTGGTCGCAGAAACATGCGACCTTCATGATTTTGGGCGATACCTGCACGCGCGCCTGCGCCTTCTGCAACGTGAAAACCGGCCTGCCCGGCGCGCTGGACGATGAAGAGCCGGCCAAGATCGGCCGCGCCGTCGTGAAGATGGGCCTCAAACATGTCGTGATCACATCGGTCGACCGCGACGATCTTGACGATGGCGGCGCCGAGCATTTCGAGCGCGTCATCGACGAAATCCGCACGCAGTCTCCCGGCACGACCGTCGAAATCCTGACCCCGGACTTCCTGCGCAAGCCGCACGCGGCTGAGCGCGTGATCGACGCCAAGCCGGACGTGTTCAACCACAATCTGGAAACCGTGCCGAGGCTCTATCTGAAGATCCGTCCCGGCGCGCGCTATTACCACTCCATCCGCCTGCTGGAGAAAGTGAAAGAGCGCGATCCGTCCCAGTTCACCAAGTCGGGCCTGATGGTCGGACTTGGCGAGACCAAGGAAGAGATCATGCAGGTCATGGACGATCTGCGCAGCGCCGGCGTCGATTTCCTGACCATCGGCCAGTATCTTCAGCCTTCGCGCAAACACGCCGCGATCGACCGTTTCTGGACGCCGCAGGAATTCAAGGCGCTGGAAACCATAGCCAGGTCCAAGGGCTTCCTGATGGTCTCCGCCACGCCGCTGACGCGCTCCAGCTATCACGCGGGCGAGGATTTCGAGAAAATGCGCGCCGCGCGGGAAGCGCAGCTGGCGGCCGGGCGCGCCTGATCTTCCATGCCGATGCATGAGGAAAAGCGGCGGATCCGCCACAGCCCGGATGATCTCTATGCGCTGGTCTCGGATGTGAAATCCTATCCGGATTTCGTGCCGTTTGTCGCCGCCATGCGCGTGCGTGAGAATACGGAGAATCCAGACGGAACGCGGTCCATGAAGGCGGAAGCTTCCGTAGGCTACAAGTTCATCCGCGAGCGGTTCGCCACGCAGGTTGAACTGGACCCGAAGAACCGCGTCATCGATGTCTCTTACCTGTCAGGGCCGTTCGAGGCGCTGGCCAATCACTGGCGCTTCCACGAACTTTCGGATGGCTCGACGCTGATCGATTTCTGCGTCGAATACGAATTCCGTAACAAGGTCCTCAAAATGCTGTTCGAGGGCGCGCGGGACCGCGCCGCGGGTATGATCCTTGACGCATTCAAACAGGAAGCGGACAGGCGTTACGAAACGGTCGGCAAGCCGGAACTGGACCTAGCCGCGGAGACGGTCGAGACCGTCTGACAGCATATTCAGAGCCGCTTCGGCGCTCTTGATCCGCACTTCTGTCCGGCCAATCTCGCCAAAGCGCTTCTCAAGCTGGACCGTTTCACGGGCGCGCGCCGCACAGGCAAAATGGACCAGCCCCACGGGCTTGTGCTCCGTTCCGCCATCCGGCCCGGCAATTCCGGTAATCGAAACGGACAGCGCCGCTTCCGGGCTGCGCTCCAATGCGCCTTCGGCCATCGCTTTGGCCACCAGGGGCGACACCGCGCCGTGACGCGCCAGCATTGAGGGCTTAACGCCCAACAGGGCCGCTTTCGCTTCATTGCTATAGGTCACCAGGCTCGCCTCCATGACAGCGGACGCGCCGGCGGAATGGGTGAGAAGCGCCCCCAGCAGGCCGCCCGTGCAGCTTTCGGCGCAAATCACGCGCACGCCCTGCGCCTCGGCGCTTTCCAGAAATCGCTGGGTCTTGGAAATCAGAGCCTCGTCAAACATCTCGTCTCTGGACCTCTGCCGTGACGATCGCCTCGGCCGCGACGCCTTCGCCGCGCCCGATAAAGCCCAGCTTTTCAGTCGTCGTCGCCTTGATGTTCACCAAACTCAGAGGCAGGCCCAGCAGTTCCGCGACCCGCGCCTGCATCGCAGTCCGGTAGGGGCCGACTTTCGGCGCCTCGCAGATCAGCGTCACATCGCAATGGCTCGGGCGCGCGCCGGCCTCCCGCATCAGGGACAGGCAATGAGTTACAAACGCGGCGGAGTCGGCGTCACGCCACGCCTCGTCGCTGGGCGGAAAATGCTGTCCGATATCGCCGGCGCCAATCGTGCCCAGCATGGCGTCGCAAATCGCGTGCAGACCCGCATCGGCGTCGGAATGGCCTTTCAGCCGCTTGTCGCAATCAATATGCACCCCGCACAGAGTAACGCCGTCCCCTTCAATCAATTGGTGGACGTCGAATCCGTGTCCCGTAGCCACGCGCATTGCAGACTTTGCGTTCATTAGCGCCTCCATCATGGCCAGGTCCTGCGGATCGGTGATCTTGAAGTTCATCCGGTCGCCAGGGACGGCGCGCACCTCCATCCCGGCGCGCTGCGCCACGGCGACATCATCGCTGAGGGCGGCGTCAGGCGGTAACGCATCATAGGCGTCCATGATCGCCTGATAGGCAAAAGCCTGCGGCGTTTGCATCGCCATCAAGCTCTCCCGGTCCATTTCCTCGCCAATCAGCCCCTCCGCCTTCTGTTTCAACGCATCGCGGACGGGCAGGGCGGCCGCGGCGGCGGAGGCGTCGTTCAGGGCGGCGGACAGCTCGTCAATCAGCCACGGGCTGGCCAGGGGCCGCGCCGCATCATGAATAAAAACCATGTCCGGCGGATCGGCGCGCATCGCTTCCAGCCCCGCGCGTACCGACGCCGTTCGCGTTTCGCCCCCCGGAACGGTCTCGACCGGGGTTTTCAGCCCCGCGGCCATCGTTTCGATTTCCGGCGCCCGGTCAGGGTCGCATACAACAACAATCCGCGCGCAGGGCCGGGTCAGGCCGAACAGTTCCAGGCTCCAGCGCAGCACCGGCTTTCCCGCAAGCGACAGGAATTGCTTGGGCGTCGGGTCGCCAAAGCGCGCGCCCTTGCCGGCGGCGACGATGATTGCGGCTGCGCTCACGCGATGACATCTCCTGTGCGGTCAGGGCTGCGCCGGATCTGGCGCGGGTGGTGCAAATTGCATCCTTTCCGGTGTATCCACAAACGCAAGATCATGACTGTCCGCATTGCAGATATCGAAACGCCCAACCGCGTTTTTCTGGCCCCCATGTCCGGGGTCAGCGATTTGCCGTTCCGTAAACAGGCGGCCCGGTTCGGTGCGGGACTGGTCGTTTCCGAAATGGTGGCGTGCGAGATGCTGGCCGAAGGCCGCGCCGACGTTCTGCGCCGCGCGGCGGGCGGCGGCCAGATCAATCCGCTTGTGATTCAATTGATCGGCCGTGAGGCGCACTGGATGGAGGAGGGCGCCCGGCTGGCCGCCGAGGCCGGCGCGGATGTCATCGACATCAATATGGGCTGTCCCTCGCGTCAGGTGACCGGCGCGCTCTCGGGCTCCGCCCTCATGCGCGATCTCGATCACGCCATGAGCCTTGTCGAGGCGACGCTGGCCGGCTCACCGGTTCCGGTGACGCTTAAAATGCGGCTCGGCTGGGACCGGGATTCTCTGAATGCGCCGGAACTGGCGCGGCGCGCGGAAGCGGCCGGCGTGCAGATGGTAACCGTGCACGGCCGCACGCGGCAGGATTTCTACAAGGGGCAGGCTGACTGGCGGGCGGTGCGCGACGTGAAGGACGCCGTATCCATCCCTGTCGTTGTAAACGGCGATATCGCGACGCTGGACGATTGCCGGCAAGCCTTGAACCAGTCCGGCGCTGACGCCGTCATGGTCGGCCGGGCCGCAACGGGGCGGCCGTGGCTGCCCGCCGCGCTCGCCCAGGCGCTTGAAGCCGGCGCCGATGATTTTCAGGCGCCGGGCTGGGAAGCCTGTCTTGGCGGCATGATCGCACAATATGAAGACATGCTGGCGCTTTACGGGGAGCCGCTGGCCGTTCGCATGGCGCGCAAGCATGTCGCGGCGTTTATCGACCATGCCTATGAAGACGCGCCTGAAACGCTCCGCGTCGCGATACGCAAGCGGATCTGCAGGTTGAACAGCCCCGCCGCGGTGCTGGAGGCGCTCGCCGCCCTTGATCCGGCGGAAACGGACCAGGGCGCGCTGACTGCAGCCTGACTGGGCACAGGCGACACAGACTGTTGCAGGAAAGCCCCGTTTAATGTTGGATATATGCCACAACGCGGGAGCGCCTGTGGCATTCTCAAGACGTTTTTCTCTACCGCAAGCCGCTTCGCCTCTTCAGGCCGGGGCCATGCTTGCGCTGTTTCTGACCTCGGCGGTGCTAACGGCGCTGACCGCGATCATTGCCTTGTTTGGTGATGCCGGGCCGGCCAGCCCGGTCGTGTTCTGGCTGATCGGGATCAATTTCGCGCTGACCTTTTTCCTCGCCGGGGCGACCCTGTGGCGGATGCGCAGCCTGATTTTCCCGACTCGCATCGGCGAACCCGCGCCCAAGCTTCACCGGCGTTTTGTGATGCTGTTCAGCCTCGCCGCCGTTGTTCCGGCGGTTCTGATCGCCCTGTTCTTCGGCGGATTTCTGACTCGCGGTCTGGAAACCTGGTTCGGCGAGCGGGTCGAGGCGTCCGTCGAAAGCTCCGCTGATACGGCCCGTTTCTATCTCGACCAGATCATCGAACAGACCCAGATCGATATGGCCGCCACGGCTGCCGATCTGAACCAGCAGAATGTCCGCGACGCGCTCCAGACCTCGCCGGACGCCTTTCAGGCGTTCCTGGAAGGGCAGGCGCGTCTGCGCGCTTTCACGGCTGCTTATCTTGTCGATTCAAATGGGGACATACTCGCCTCGGCGGAATCGCAGGTGGCGCCGGATTTCCGCGCGCCCTCGCAGGAGGATTTCCGCAACGCGCAGGACGACATCCTGATTCGCACCAACGAGGCGGAACGCCAGATCTCGGCCCTTTTTGATCTGGAAGCCTATCCGGACGCCTATCTCTACGCCTTGCCGGACGTGAACAAGTCGCTGTTCGATGCGCTTCTGGGCGCGCAGGCCGCGATCAATGATTTCCGCACCGCGCGCAGCCAGCGCGGAAGGATCCAGCTCTTCTTCCTTCTGATCTACGCGCAGGCGACTTTGCTAGTTCTGGCCGGGGCGGTCTGGCTCGGCCTGGCGTCCGCCGGGCGCGTTGTCACGCCGGTCGGCAAGCTGGTCCACGCCGCCGACCAGATCCGCCGCGGGGATCTGACCGCGCGCGTGAATGTTGGCGTTCAACAGGACGAATTGGCGGCTTTGGCCCGTGCTTTCAACAGGATGACGCGGCAACTTCAGGAGCAGCGTCACGATCTGATTGCCTCCAATGACGAGTCGGACGCCCGCCGCCGCCTGATCGAGGCCGTGCTCAGCGGGGTGAGCGCCGGCGTCATGTCAATTGACGCGCATGGCGTCGTGACTCTTGCCAACAGCTCAGCAAAAGAGCTGCTCGGGCAAGAGAAGGACGGGCTGGTCGGGCGCAAGCTGGCGGAGGTGGCGCCCCAGCTTAATGACCTCGCGGTTCGCGCCGGCGAACGCGGCCGGGACATGGCGGAAGCGCAGATCGAGCTGATTTCCAAAGACGGCTCGGTCATTACGCTGAACGCCCGCGCCGCCGCCGACACGGCGTCCTCGGGCGGCGTCGTGATCACGTTTGACGATATCTCCCGCCTGATCACGGCCCAGCGCAACGCGGCCTGGCGGGACGTGGCGCGCCGCATCGCCCATGAGATCAAGAACCCGCTTACCCCGATCCAGCTCTCGGCCGAGCGCCTTAAACGCCGTTTCCGTCCGGCCGAAGAGGGCAAGGACACCGAGATATTCGACAACTGCACGGACACGATCATCCGTCAGGTCAACGATATTGGCCGCATGGTCAATGAATTCTCGTCTTTCGCGCGTATGCCGACGCCTCACGTAGAGCCGGCCTCGCTGCAGGCCCTGGCCAAGGAGGCGGCGTTCGCGCGCCGCGTCGCCAGTCCCGGCGTCAAGGTCGAGCTGGAGGCGCCGGATGAGGAAATCATGGTGCTGTGCGACGAGCGGCTGGCCTCGCAGGCGCTCGCCAATGTTCTCAAGAACGCTTCGGAGTCCGTGGCCGCGCGGCTCGAATTGGGCGAGGGGCCCAAGACCGGCTGGCTGGTGGTTCGCCTGTCGAAAGCGGACGGCATGGGCTGCATAGAAGTCGAGGATAACGGCCTTGGCTGGCCGGAAGGCGCGCGGGAGCGCCTGACCGAGCCCTACATGACGACGCGCGAGAAAGGCACCGGGCTCGGCCTCGCAATCGTCAAGCGCGTCATGGAAGACCATTCGGGCGCGCTGGAGCTGGACGAGCCCGAGAGCGGCGGGCGCGGCGCGGTTGTGCGCCTCAATTTCCCGCTGGTCGATTCAAGAACACAAGCGACAGCCGCCGGCGAAGCGGCCGCGGTATAAACGAAAGGGCAGGTCAATCATGGCTGCCGACATTCTGGTTGTAGACGACGAACGCGATATCCGGGAACTCGTACAGGGTATTCTGGAAGACGAGGGCTATGAGGTTCGCACGGCCGGCGACGCCGATCAGGCGATGGAGCAGGTGCGTTCCCGCAAGCCCGCGCTTGTCATTCTCGATGTCTGGCTTCAGGGCAGCGACCGCGATGGCCTGGATCTGCTTGGCGAGCTGAAATCGCTCGACCCGCTGCTCCCCATCATCATGATCAGCGGCCACGGCACCATCGACACGGCCGTCTCCGCGATCCAGCGCGGCGCATACGACTTTATCGAAAAGCCCTTTAAAAGCGATCGCTTGATTGTTATTCTTAAACGCGCGCTGGAAGCGAACCGCCTGCAACTGGAAAACGCCGAACTGCGCGAACAAAGCCGCGGCGAACACAAGCTTGTTGGCGCCTCACAGGCTATCGGACAGGTGCGCCAACTCATCGACAAGGTCGCCCCAACCAACAGCCGGGTGATGATCGAAGGGCCGGCAGGCTCTGGCAAGGAACTCTGTGCCCGCCTAATCCATGCAAAATCTCCGCGCAACGAGGCGCGCTTTGTCGCCATTAACGCCGCCGCCATGGCGCCCGACCGCGTCGAACTGGAATTGTTCGGGGAGGAGGACAATTCCGGCCGCGTCCGCAAGACGGGTCTGTTTGAGCTGGCGCACGCCGGCACGCTCTATCTGGACGAAGTCGGCGACATGCCGCTGGAAACCCAGAGCAAACTGTTGCGGCTTCTGGTCGACCAGCGATTCCACCGTCTGGGTGGTAGTGGCGACGTACAGGTGAATGTCCGCGTCATTTCGTCGACCTCCAAGGATCTGCGCGCCGAGATACAGGCCGGGCATTTCCGGGAAGACCTCTATCACCGGCTCAACGTGGTCCCGGTGGGGATGCCGCCGCTTGCCGAACGGCGGGAGGATGTGCCGGAACTGGTGGAGTATTTCATCACGCGCCTGTCCGCCGCCTCCGGCCTGCCCAAACGCCTGATCGGCGCGGACGCGATGGCTGCGCTGCAAGCCCATGACTGGCCCGGCAATGTGCGCCAGCTGCGCAATAATGTGGAGCGGCTTTTGATCCTGGCCGGCGGCGAGCCTGGCAGCCCGATCACGCTGGATTCCTTGCCGTCGGGCGTGGCCCCGGAAGGACAATCCGGCGGCGAGGCGGGATCGGAAAAACTGATTTCCCTGCCGTTGAGGGATGCGCGCGAACAGTTTGAGCGCGAATATCTGGTGGCGCAGATTTCGCGTTTCGGCGGAAACATTTCGCGGACCGCGTCATTTATCGGCATGGAGCGGTCGGCATTGCATCGTAAGCTGAAAAGCCTCGGCGTGACGCCGCAGAGCCGCGACCGCCAGAAGAACTAGGGGCAGGGGTCACCGATGAGAGTTGTCGTTTGCGGCGCGGGACGCGTCGGCTACGGAATCGCACGGGAACTGGCGCAGGAGCGCAACACCGTGACGGTCGTGGATGTGTCGGCCGAACTGGTGGACCGCCTCACGACCGATCTGGACGTGCGCGGTGTGGTCGGCCACGGCTCTCACCCGGACGTGCTGGAGCGCGCCGGGGCCAAGGACGCCGACATGATCATCGCCGTCACCTATTCGGACGAAGTGAACATGGTGGCCTGTCAGGTCGCGCATTCACTGTTCTCGACCCCGACAAAAATCGCCCGCGTCCGGTCACAGGCGTATCTCGACAAGGCCTGGCAGGATCTGTTTGCGCGTCAGAACATGCCGATCGACGTGGTGATCTCGCCGGAACTTGAGGTCGCCAACGCCATCCTGCGCCGGCTGGAAACGCCCGGCGCATTCAACACGCTGCCCTTTGCCAATGGCCGGGTTCTGGTTCTGGGCGTCCGCCTGCCATCCGACTCGCCGCTGGACAACACGACTGTGCGGCAGATCGAGGAGTTGTTCCCGGACCTCAAGGCGCTGGTCGCCGGAGTCGTGCGCGATGGCCGCCTGTTCACGCCCAAGCCCGATGACGTGCTGGTATCGGGCGATGATCTCTACATTGTCACGGATCGCGATCACGCCCCCCGAACCCTGGATATTTTCGGGCGCGATGTGGCCCGCGCCCGCCGCGTCATTCTGGTGGGCGGCGGCAATATCGGCGTTTTTGTCGCGGGAGAACTGGAAGCGCGCGGCGTTCGCGCAAAGATCATCGAGTCCGACAAGGGCGCGGCGGAAATGGCCGCCAATGCGCTGGACCGCACCGTCGTCCTGCACGGCGACGGACTGGACCGCGACATGCTGCACGAGGCGGGCGTGGAAAACGCCGAAGTCGCGATCAGCCTGACCAATGACGACAAGGTCAATGTTCTTTCCTCCGTGATCTCCAAGCGGGAAGGGGCGGAGCGCACGCTCTGCCTGATCAATGACCGCACCTATGAGCCGCTGAAGGAATCCCTCGGCGTCGACGTGTTCATCGATCCCCGAACGATCACAGTTTCGACCATTCTTCAGCATGTCCGCAGAGGCCGGATTACAGAGCTTTATTCGGTGGAAGATGGCGGCGGTGAGATCCTGGAAGGCGTGGCGCTGGAAACATCGCCCCTGGTCGGAAAAACCATTGGCGAACTGGATCTGCCCGATGGCGTCGTGATCGGGGCCGTGGTCCGCAAGGACAAGGTGCTGCTGGGGCGCGAGGATGTCAGCATCAAGAAAGACGACCGCGTCATCGTGTTTTCCGAACGCGGCCAGATTTCCGCGGTCGAGCGCATGTTCCGCGTCAGCGCCGCATTCTTCTGATGGCGCGGCGGCTCCATGGCATTCGCTAGCGTTTTCAGGGGACTGGGCGGCATTCTTGTCGTCCTGGCCGCACTGGCTTTCATCGCGGCGCTGTTCGGCGCGGCCGTGAATGAGCGCCCGCAGGCCCTGACCCTGTCGGCCACCGGATTGCTGTCGCTCTTTCTGGGCATTTCCGGCTTTCTTCTCGGCCGCAATCTGCAAACCAATACCGGCCCGCGCGAAGGCGTGGCGATGCTGCTTCTGGGCTGGACCATTGCGCCGGCGATCGCCGCGTTCGGCTTTCTGGGGCAGGGCGCCATCATCCATTTCGACGACGCCTTTTTCGAAGCGATGTCGGCGGCCACCACCACGGGCGCCAGTCTCATCGATCCGGACACCGCGCCCAGATCAATCATTCTGTGGCGCGGGCTTCTGGAATGGGGCGGCGGCTATCTGTCGATCCTGATGATTCTGGTTATCCTGGTGGCGCTGAACCTGACCGGGCCGGGCGTTCACCGCTCCACGCTGTTCACCCTGGACAAGGAAGGGCTGTTCAAGCGCTTCTCCCACATCACGCGCGTTGCGGGCGTCATCTACGGCATTGTGACGCTGGTCACTTTCATTGGCCTGGCGGTTTCCGGCTCGACCCTGTTTGACGCCGTCTGCCTGGCTCTGTCCGCGCCCGCAACCGGCGGCGGCGCGCCACGCGGCGCGGCGCTTCCAGACTATGTCTCGGGGGCGGGGCTGATGGTTCTGGGGCTCGCCCTGTTCGCCGGCTCCCTGAATTACGCGCTCCTCTGGGAGGCTTACCGCGACAATGTCATGCGCAGGGACATATTGCGCGACCCCGAAACGCGCGCGCTTTCGGGCGGTATCCTTTTGATTTTTGTCCTGCTCGTTTTCATGTCCAGCGGCCTCAGCTTCGGTCGGCTCTCCATCGCCTTTCACGACGCCGCCGCCCTGATCTCCACATCTGGACGCTTCGCGGATCTGGAGGCCATGCGCGCATTGCCGCCGACGCTCCTGATGGCGGCGGTCCTGATCGGAGGGTCTGCGCTTTCGACCGCCGGCGGGGTGAAGATCATCCGGGTCCTGCTTCTGGTCCGTCACGCGCGGGCGGAGCTTCGCAAGCTCTCCCATCCGTCCAGCATCCAGCTGGTTCATTTCCGCGACCGGGTGGTTCCGGACCGCACCTTCGTCAGCCTCTGGATCTATTTTCTCGGCTATACGGCGGTTCTGGGCGCGTTGATCGTTGGAATCGCGACGATGGGCGAGCCGCTGGACATCGCGCTCCCTGCGGCGGTCGCCACGCTTTCCAACGCCGGACCGCTGCTCTACGCGACGGCCGCCGAGAACGCCGATTTCAACCAGTTTACCCGCGGCGCGCGCGCCGTTATGTCGGCGGGAATGGCCCTTGGGCGCATGGAGGTTCTCGCCGCTTTGGCCGCCCTCGCGCCCGGACTCTGGAGACGCTAGATGCCGCGTATCGCCTATGTGGACGGCGCGTTCACGCCGCACCGGGACGCCTGTGTGGGAATTGAGGATCGCGGCCTGCAATTCGCCGATTCCGTCTACGAGGTCTGGGGCGTCCGCAATGGCCGCCTTATGGACTCGCCCGGCCATCTGGATCGTCTGTTCCGCTCTCTGGGCGAGCTGCGCATCGCGTTTCCTGTCACGCGTGAAGCGCTGATGATTGCGCTGGAAGAGCTGCGCCGGAGAAACCGCATCAGAAACGGGCTGCTTTACCTGCAGGTTACGCGCGGCGTCGCGCCCAGAGACCACGGTTTCCCGGCGCAGGCCACGCCCACGATGATCGCAACAGCCAAGCATATTCCACAGCACAAGGCGGACGCCCGCGCAAAGGCCGGGGTTTCGGTCGTCACCGCGCCCGATATCCGCTGGGGACGCTGTGATATCAAAACGACCGGCCTGACGGCCAATATTCTCGCCAAACAGCACGCGCGGGAGCAGGGGGCTTTCGAGGTCTGGATGCTGGATGCCGACGGCTATGTCACCGAAGGCTCGTCTTCCAACGCCTGGATCGTCGCTTCCGGGGATGTGCTGGTTACGCGCCCTGTGACCGACAATATTCTGGCGGGCGTCACGCGCGCGGCCATCCTGCGCATTGCCGGCGAACTTGGCCTGACCGTGGAAGAGCGCGCCTTCACGCCGCAAGAGGCGATGGACGCCAAGGAAGCGTTCATGACCAGCGCCTCATCCTTCGTCATGCCCGTAATTTCCATCGATGGCGCGCAGATTGGCGACGGCCGGCCGGGTGAAACCAGTGTTGCGCTGCGACAAGGTTACGAAAAACTGGCTCTAAACGCCTAATTCGTTCCGGAAACGGTTGCCGTTCTTCGCAAGCCGCTTTACCAATCAAAAGCTTGCAGGGCGAGGGGATTCAAGCTGAGACGATGACGACCGACAAGAAACAGGGTTTACAGGACGCTTTTTTGAATGCGGTGCGCAAATCGCGCACGCCGCTGACGATATTCCTCGTCAACGGCGTAAAGCTGCAAGGCGTCGTCACATGGTTTGACAATTTCTGCGTTTTGCTCCGCCGCGATGGACAATCCCAACTGGTGTACAAACACGCCATCTCGACCATCATGCCGGCCCAGCCGGTCCAGATGTTCGAAGCGGAAACCGCGCAGGAGAGCGATGAGGGCTGATAGCCTTACATGACCGATCGTATTGGGGATCGCGCGCTTCTGGTTCTCCCGGTTTTTCCTGAGGACATTCCTGCAGAGACACGTTCGCGGCTCGAAGAGACCGCAGGCCTGGCCGAGGCGCTGGAGCTGGATCTCGTTTCCGCGTTCGAGGCGCCATTGCGCAAACCTTCCGCGGCGACCCTTCTGGGCCGCGGAAAAGTGGACGAAATCGGCGAAATGGCCGAGGACGAGAATGTCGGCCTGGTCATCGTCGACGCTCATCTCTCTCCGGGTCAGCAACGCACGCTGGAGCGGGCCTGGAAGGCCAAGGTCATCGATCGCACCTGTCTGATTCTGGAAATATTCGGTCTGCGGGCCAGAACCCGAGAAGGCTCGCTCCAGGTGGAACTGGCGCGTCTGGCGTATGAGCGGTCCCGCCTTGTGCGAACCTGGACTCACCTTGAGCGTCAGCGGGGCGGGCAGGGTTTTATCGCCGGTCCGGGCGAAACCCAGATCGAGACTGACCGCCGCCTGCTTTCCGAGCGCATCATCAAGCTCCGAAAAGAGCTGGAAGAGGTGCGCCGCACGCGTGGCTTGCATCGCGATTCCCGCCGCCGCAGCGCCTATCCCGTTGTCTCGCTGGTTGGCTACACGAATGCTGGAAAATCCACGCTTTTCAATTATCTGACGGGGGAATCTGTGCTTGCGAAAGATATGCCTTTCGCAACGCTGGATACCACGCTGCGGGTGGTGGACCTGCCGCATGGCCGCCGCATCATCCTGTCGGACACTGTGGGCTTCATCACGGACCTGCCGCCCGACCTCGTCGCGGCGTTCCGCGCCACGCTGGAAGAGATCAAGGAGGCGGACCTCCTGATCCATGTCCGCGACATTTCCTCGCCGCATACAGACGAACAGGCCGAAGACGTGATGGAGGTTCTGGCGACGTTGGAAGCCGGGACGGAGTCCGGACAGGCGATCATGGAAGCCTGGAATAAGGCCGATTTGCTGGACGAAGAGGATCAGCGTTTCATCAAGGCCCGCGCCGCCGGCGCGGATATTCCCTCCGTTCCGATCAGTGCGGAAAAGCGCGAGAATATAGATGCTCTGCTTGAGCTGATTGAAGAAATGCTGGCCCGCCAGGCGCATGAGATCGAAATCGTCGCCGGCCCGCACGACTCGGCGGCTCGCGCCTGGCTGTTCCAGCATGGCGAAGTGCTGGATGAAGGGGTAACGGGAGAGGGCGGAATAACGCGGCTGACCGCGCGGCTGGATCCGGCGGCGGCCGGCCAGTTCCGGCAAAAATTCCCGGATCTTGAAATCACGCGGCTGAACTAGGCTTTCTTGGCCTCGTTCCAGAGCGCTTCCATTTCGTCCAGTGTCGCATCATCGGGCGTGCGGCCCTGATCGGCCAGCGCACGCTCTATATAGTGAAACCGCCGTTCAAACTTGGCGTTGGCCTGCCGGAGCGCATGTTCCGGATCGACTTTCAGTTTACGCGCCAGATTGCTGTACACAAACAGCAAATCGCCCAGTTCTTCCTCAATTTTGGCAGGGTCTTCCAACTCAATGACCGCCTCGCTCAGCTCAGCCATTTCCTCGTGAATCTTGTCCATGACCTGCCGCGTTTCGGGCCAGTCAAAGCCCACGCGCGCGGCGCGCTTCTGAAGTTTCACGGCGCGCAACAGGGCGGGAAGGGCGGCCGGCACGTCGTCCAGAAGGCTGTCATCCTTGCCCTTCGCCGCGCGTTCCTCGGCTTTCTGAGCCTCCCAGGCGCGTGTCTGTGCCGCGGAATCGCGCACGGTGTCGTCGCCGAAAACGTGCGGATGCCGCCGCACCATCTTGTCGACGATCGCCTCGACCACGTCAGGGAAGGCGAACTCACCGGCTTCCTCGGCGATGCGGCTATGGAAAACGACCTGAAGCAGAAGATCGCCGAGCTCTTCCTTGAGGTCTGTCAGATCGCCGCGCTGGATGGCGTCGGCGACTTCATAGGCTTCCTCGATCGTGTACGGCGCGATGGTCTCGTAAGTCTGCTCGACGTCCCACGGACAGCCGGCCTCCGGATCGCGCAGGCGCGCCATGACGGAAATAAGGGCGGCAATATCGCCATTGTGGGTTCGCCCATCACCAGACATCAGAATGTCGCATAAGATATATTATGAGAAATAATATCAGTCATCACACACGCTGATATCCTGTCCAACCTCAATACTGAGGCCGTCATGGGCCGGAATGACGCTCTCCGGCAACTCCTTGCAAAGCGTCCTGTAATCCAGGTCGATATGCATATTGGTGAGGATGGCGAGTTCCGGCTTTAACCGCTTTATCCAGTCCAGCGTCCGCTGCAGATGCGCGTGCGTCGGGTGCGGATCGCGGCGCAGCGCGTCGACGACCCAGACGCGCACGCCTTTCAGCGCCTCCAGGCTTTCTTCCGGCATGTCCACCAGATCGTTGGAATACGCGACATCGCCAAACCGGAACCCCAGCGAGTCCATATTCCCGTGATCCTGACGCAACGGCGTGGCGCTGATTTCGCCGCCTGCGCCATTCAACTGCATCGTCTCGTTCGGCGCCGGCATGTCGCGCGCTTCCAGAATCGGCGGATAAGAGCTTCCGGGCGGCGTCTCGAAACAATAGCCGAAACGCTGCATCAAGGTTCCCGATGTCGCTGCGTCCATATAGACCGGCACGCGGCGCCTCATGCGATACGCGAAGACCCGCAGATCATCGATGCCATGGGTCTGGTCGGCGTGGTCATGGCTGTACAGCACCGCATCCAGATGGCGCACATTGGCCGCCAGCATTTGCGTCCGCAGGTCCGGCGCCGTGTCGACCAGAACCGAGGTCACGCCATCATTGCCCATCCGCTCGACCAGAAATGAACAGCGGGAGCGCCGGTTGCGCGGCTCGTCCGGGTCGCAAACGCCCCAGTCTCCATCGATCCGCGGCACGCCGCCCGACGACCCGCATCCCAGAATGGTCAGCTTCATCGTCATGCGGCTTTTGCTTTGTCGAACAGCTTGAAAAACGCCGCGCCGGATTTCTCCACGGCTTCCTCCCTTGTCCAGCCGCGTATGTCCGCCAGCTTTTCGGCGACAAACGGCAGGAAGGAAGGCTCGTTGCGCTTTCCGCGGTGCGGAACCGGCGTGAGATAAGGGCAATCGGTTTCGATCAGGATACGCTCGCCCGGCATGACGTCGCGAATGACGTCGCGCACATCCTTGGCCGAATTGAATGTCGCGATTCCGTTGACCGAGAAAAACGCGCCCAGCGCCGAGGCCCGCCGCGCCAAGTCCGGCCCGCCTGTATAGGAGTGCAGCAGCGCCTTGAAGGCCCCCTTCCCCATTTCGGCCTCGAGAATTTCCGCCATTCTTTCGTCCGCGTCCCGGCAATGAATCACCAGCGGCAGGCCGGTTTCCCGGGCCGCCTCGACATGCGTCAGAAAGCTTTTGATCTGAACAGCTTCCGGGCTGTGATTATAGTATTGGTCCAGGCCGGTTTCGCCGATTGCGACCACTTTGGGGTGGTCCGCTCGGCGGATCAGTTCCTCCGCCGTAATGTCCGGCCATTCCTTGGCGTGGTGCGGGTGCACGCCGACGCTGGCCCAGACATTTTCGCGCGGTTCAGCCAGCGCCAGAACGTCATCAAATTCGTCCAGCCGGCAGCAAATGGCGAGAATGCCCTCAATGCCTGCTTCCCGCGCACGCTCGAACACCGCCTCGCGGTCTTCGTCATAAGCGTCGCCGTGAAGGTTTGCATGGCTGTCGATCAACATGATTTCAGGCGGCCGCCGCGTCTCTGAGTGTGTAGAGCGCGTTCATCACGCTCTGTTTCGGGTCCAGATATAGTGATTCCTGCTCGCGCCGCTGTTTCGCCAGCTTTTCCCAGGCATTCAGCCACCCCGCCGTCTGACCCGCAGCGGATGCGGATTCAAACAGGATTTCCCCGCTGACGCCCGACGCCGCGCGCGCCCGTTCCTCGGCAAAGCTGCGCGTCAGCCGGTGAAACAGTTTCAGCTGTTCCTCTTTGCTCTTTGCCGCCAGCGTATCGGAAAGTGCATGCGCCTTTTGCGCGTCCAGTCGCGGCAGTCCGGCGAAGATATCTGAGAGCTGGGCATGCAGACGCGTCGCGTCCATCGCGGCCAGCGAAACCGCGCGGCCGGGCGCGCCAGCGGCCATGCGTGCGATCAGGTCCGCATCCTTGTCCGGTATATCGACCTGGCCGCGCGCCGCCTCGATAGCCCCGTCATCGGGCAGCGCCCGCAGCTCCAGCCTGCGGCACCGCGACCGGATCGTGGGCAATAACCGCCCCGGCGCGTGGGAGACGAGCAACAGCAGCCCCCGGTTCGGCGGCTCCTCCAGCGTTTTCAGAAGCGCATTGGACGCGGCGGGGTTCTGCAGCTCATCGGCGCTGTCGACAATCACCACGCGCCAGCCCCCTTCCCCGCTCGATTGCGAGAAAAATCGCGGCGCCCGTCGGGCTTCTTCCACCGTGATTACCGTCTTGGCTTTCTTGCCCGAGGAATCCAGCGGCCGTCGAAGCGGCAGCAATCCGCTATGGGACTGCGCCTCAATGCGATGACTGACGGGATCGTCCGGCGAAACGCCCAGAACGCCATAAGAATTGTCCGGCGCGCCGCCAAGGACGCGGCGCGCAAAGCGATAGGCCAGCGTGGCCTTGCCCACGCCGCGCGGCCCCGAAATCAGCCAGGCGTGATGCATGCGGCCCGATTGCAGCGCGGTCAGGATTTCCTGCTCCGCCTTCTCATGGCCGCTCAGCCTATAGGTCTCCCGCGGATGGCGGCATCCGGGCGCGCGGTCGGGTTCCAGCGTGTCATCCATGATGCTTTGAAGCTCGCCCCGCCCTAGCCGATCGTCAAGCGGCTATCCGCCGTTCGCCGGATGGCCTGCTGTACTGCGTCCAGAGGTTGCCCCGCATCAATTAGCGCGCAGCGATCCGGCTCCTCTCTGGCGATCGCCAGAAAAGCCTCGCGGACGGCCTGATGGAAGCTCGCGTCCCGCGCGTCGAAGCGCGTCTTGCCGTCTGCGCGAGCATCGACGCGCGCTGCGCCTGCGGCTACCTCCAGATCCAGGATAAAGGTCAGATCCGGCTGAAAATCGCCCAGCGCGATTTTCTGCAAATCCGTCATCGCATCCCGCCCCAGATTCCCGGCGCCGCCCTGATAGGCGCGCGTGGAATCGGAAAACCGGTCGCAAACCACCCATTTCCCGGCCTGCAAGGCCGGCTCGATGACGCGGCTCACATGATCGGTGCGCGCGGCGGTCATCAAAAGCGCCTCGGCCATGGGCGGCCAGCGATCGGCGTCCCCGGTCAGCAGAAGTTCGCGGATTATCTCCGCCCCGCGCGTTCCGCCCGGTTCGCGCGTGCGGACAACTTCCAGGCCCTTGCCTTCCAGCCACTCGGCCAGAAGCTGGATCTGCGTTGTCTTCCCGGCGCCCTCGCCGCCCTCAAATGTGATGAATCGTCCGCGCGCCTTATTCATCGCCACGGATGAGAGACACCAGACCGGTCATGGCGCGCCCGAACAGGCCCTTCCGCTCGACGGCGTGAACCGCGACCAGAGGATAGGATCTGGGCGCGGCGTCCGGCGCTTCGATAACCAGACGCGCCACCTCGTCGCCTTCCGCAACCGGCGCGCGGATCGCGCCGTCATAGGCGATATAGGCTTTCATCTGGTCGCGCGCGCGGCGGTGCATCCCCATCGCCACCGGTTCTGCGGTTTTCAGGGTCACGCTGTCGGCCTGCCCCATGAAAACTTCGCCCTGGCCCACTTCCTCGCCGGCCTCGTACAGGCCGAAAATTCTGAAGTCGACAAAGGCCGCACGCATCATCCGTTCGGCTTCCTGCGCCCTGGCCGATTCCGAATCCAGTCCGTTGAAGACGATTACCCTGCGCTCGCCGTCGCGCACGGCCGACCCGACCAGCCCATAGCCGGACGCCTGCGTATGGCCCGTTTTCAGGCCATCGGCTCCGTCGAAGGAGCTCAAGAGCGGATTGCGATTGAACTGGCGCACGTCGTTATAGGTGAACTCCCGGTCCGCATAGATCTTGTAGAGGTCCGGATAGGTCGTGATCTGGTGATTGGCCAGCTTGGCCAGGTCCAGCGCGCTGATCTCGTGCTCGGGGTCCGGCCAGCCGGTCGCGTTGCGGAACGTGGCGCTGTCCAGCCCCAGCTCGTGCGCGCGCTTGGTCATTACATCGGCAAACGCCTCTTCCGACCCTTCCAGTCCTTCGGCCAGCGCAATGCTCGCATCATTGCCCGACTGGATGATGACGCCGTGCACCAGGTCGATCACCGAGGCCTGGGAATTGGGAGCGAGAAACATGGTGGAGGACCCGGAGGCCGCCCCGCCCTTGCGCCATGCATTCTCTGTGATCGTGAATTGTTCGTCAGGCGCCAAATCGCCGGAGGCCAGACGCTCGAACACAAGCTCGATCGTCATGATCTTGCTCATGGAGGCCGGGGCCATGGGCTCGTTGCAGTTCTTGCAGAAAAGAACCGTCCCCGTTTCGGAATCCAGAATGGCGGCGTAATCGGCCGGCGTCTCGAACTCCTGCGCGGCGGCATGGGATACGGCGGTCAGGCTGGCCAGCAAGGCTGTCAGTAGAACTCGCAAGACGCTCTCCTTGAAATCGCGGCGGTCATGGCGCCCGGCGTGAATCAATCATGCCGGGATTGCGCAAGGAAAGCCGCGATGGAGGAAAAGTTCAATTGCGCCTTACAATGCGGGCGTCGGAAAATCCCGCCCGCGCCACGGCCCAGCGCGCCTCTTCCGCCTCGTCGGAGCCTATGAACGGCCCAACCAGGACACGGTGAAGCTTCCGTCCGGCAATGTTCACAGATTCTATATTGGCCGGTCCGACCTGGGCCAGTGACCGCCGCGCCTTTTCAGCCCGCCGGGTTTCGGCGAACGCGGCGGCCTGCACGAAGAAGGAGGACGGGTTCAGATTGACGCTGCGTTGCGTGGCGTCCGCTTGCGTTCCGACCACGCCGGAACGGTTTTCCAGCGCCGCGGTATAGAGCCACGGCTTGCCCAGCTCATGGGATTTCGGCCCCAGATACTCGACCCGGACGCGGGCTGTCCCCTGATTGATAAAGCCCAGCTCCTCGGCGGATCGCTTGGAAAGGTCCAGTATCCGGTCGCGCGCAAAGGGTCCGCGATCGTTCACGCGCACCACGGCCTGACGCCCGTTATCCAGATTGGTAACCTTCACATAGCTGGGCAGCGGCAGCGTCGGATGCGCCGCGCTCAGTGAATTCTGGTCAAAAATCTCGCCATTGGCGGTCGGGCGGCCGTGAAAGTTCGGGCCGTACCAGGACGCCGTGCCGATCTGGTTGTAATTGTCCTGTCGCGCAGGAACGTACCAGCGCCCCTCGATCTTGTAGGGACGGCCGACTTTCTGGGAATTGATGACTTGCGGCTTGGAGGACAGCTTTCCGCCCGCCGTGTAGGCGTCAGACGGGGTGGTGTCGACGCGCGCGACGGTCTTTTCGGGACCGGAAGAACACGCAGCAACCAACAGCGCCACAGCGGCGAGACCGTGCAGAAGCTTCAAGGCGGAGCCCTTCCTCATTCGCCAGTAAATCTATCACACCGGCATTAAAGGCACAGCGTAAAGTCTCTCTTAACCGCAACAGGCCGCCGCAGATGATTTTCAGTCCGGCAAATTGCGCCTCCGCCGCGAAGCCTCTATTCCCTCTCCCGCCGGAGGAGTGGCTGAGTGGTCGAAAGCGGCGGTCTTGAAAACCGTTGGGCGTTTGCGCGTCCCGGGGGTTCGAATCCCTCCTCCTCCGCCATCAGCCTTCAGATGTTTCCCGGAAAAGCTACTGCCCCACGGGAACGCATGTTATACTTCGTGCTCGGTCGAGAAGTTTCGGAGTGCGTGACATGCGGATTATTCTGGGCGTGATTGTTGCGATGATGGCGGCTTTGCCGGCATCGGCGCAGGCTGTGGATGGCGCCAGCGACCATCCCGACATCGGACGGTATTCCGGATCGAAGATCACCCAGTTCGAACGGGTGGAATATGACGCCCAGCGCATGCTGGTCGACGCCGATGAAGAGACCTATGCCGATGTGGAAGGCGAAGTCACCCGCATCGTCTACGACACGCCCGAAGGCGCGTCTCTTCTCCAGATCACGCGCAGCTTCGAGCAAAGACTCGAGGGCAAGGACTGGGACATCCTCGTGATTTGTGCCGACGCGGCTTGCGGCGGCCTTGGCCGGCTGCGCGCCACGGCTTGGGGGCCGTTGCTGGGCGCAAGCTATCAGGTGCTGACTGCGCGCAAGCAGACAGAGACCGGCGAGACGCATGCCCAGATCATCGCCGCTCCGAACTTCATCAATATCAATATCGTTGAGAATGCGGAATTCGAGAACAAGGTCGTTGACGCCGCCGTGGTCCAGGAAGAGCTGGCCGCACAGGGCAAGATGGCCTTCTACGACATCCATTTCGATACGGACAGCGCGACCCTGACCGGCGATAGCGACGAGACGATCTCCCTGATCGCTGAAGTGCTGGAGGCCGACCCCGGCCTGAATATCGTGATCGTCGGCCACACCGACAACGAAGGCGAGCTGGACTATAATATTGAACTGTCCCGCGCACGCGCCGCGGCAGTGGCGGACCGTCTGATCGAATCGCATGACGTCAGTGAAGCCCGTGTGAAATCGGCCGGCGTCGCGTTTCTCAGCCCGGTCACGACAAACGCCACGGCTGAAGGCCGCGCCCTCAACCGCAGGGTGGAGATTGTCGTTCGCTAACAATATTCGCGGCTGCGCTCAGCAATCGTCCAGCAAGCGCATCAGGGCGGTTTCCGGCCTTGTCAGCCCCTCACGCGTCGGACCGGTGAACAGGTCCTTGCGGGTCGGCAGCCCGTCCTGACAGGCGGTCTGCACCAGCGGATGCACATAGCTCGACCGGCAGACCGCCGGCGTATTGGCCAGAAATTCCGCCGCCGTCTTGATGGCGCCGCGCAGCGCCTTGTCGGTCGGCGGCGCTTCCTCCCGCATGGCGTCTAGGACCAGGGCGCTGGCGCGGAAGGTGCGGAAGTCCTTGGCGCTGACAGCGTCTCCGGCCTCGCGGTGCAGATAGTCGTTCACGTCTTCGGCGTTCAGGCAGGACTCGCCGTCTTTCGCCCAGCAGAACAGGTTCGGTCCCCGCGCTTCCCGCAGACGGCTAAGGGCGGCCGCCAGCGGCGGATCGTCCAGCGTGCGCTGGATGCGCTTGCTGCTCTTGCCATAGAAGGAAAGCCTGACGGCGCCGTCTGAAATGCGCACGTGCCGGCGCTGGAGCGTCATCGCGCCCCGCCCTCCGGTGTCCCGGCAATATTCCTCATAGCCGACGCGCAGGGCCGCACGGTCCAGAAGCGCGATGGCGCAGGCCATGGCAAAGTCGCGGTCCACGGTTCGCCGCCGAAGTTGCGCCTCGACGCTCTCCCGCAATCCGCCCAGCGCGCCGCCCAGCATTTTCAGCCGCATGGCTTTCTCTAGGTCCGCGCTCTGGCTCCACAAATCGTGATAGACATATTGCAGCCGTCCCTTCGCGTCCCGCCCTACCGCCTGGATATGGCTCAGCGGATCGCGCGCCAGCTTTACCTCGGTCCAGGCCGGGGGCACGCGCAGCTCTTTCAGACGCGACTTGACCGCGTCGCTCTCGACCGGCGCGCCGCCGTCATCCAGATATTGATAGCCGCGCCCGCGCCGGCGGCGGTTGAACGGCAGATCGTCAGGCATCGTGTATCGCAGGCCGAAGCGCCGGGCGCGATCCTCGGCGGAAATGGCGGGCATCTGTCTTGTCAGACCTCAGGCAGTAACCGGCGGGCCGATATAAAATCCGGTCAGGCCCTGCGGGTTCCGGCGGACAGCTGCAACGCGCGGGTTTCGCGCCCTACCCGGTCTTCCTTTTGGATGATTTCCCGCTGGCGCTTTTTGAGGACTTTCCCTTGGAAACGCTTTTCTTCAGCGCCTCCTTCAGGTCCACCACCTTGCCGTCGTCCTTGGACGCCTTCTTGCCATCGGACGTCGAGACAGCGCCGGATTTACGCTTTTCCTCGATCAGATCGCGCAACGCCTCGGTATATCCGGACTGGAAATTCTCGGCCTTGAAGGGTTTGGCCTTGCGGCTGATCAGTTCCTCCGCCAGCTCCTTCATTTCCTTATCGACCTTGATGTCGGGCACGGCCTCGAAAATCTTGTCGCTCTCGCGCACCTCGTCGGCATAGCGCAGCGTCTCCAGCAACAGGCCTTCGCCGCACGGCTTGATCGCCACGACATAGTCGCGGCCGCGCGAGGCCATCTGCCCCAGCCCCACTTTCTGGGTATCGCGCAGCGCTTCCCGGATCACCGCAAAGCCCTCCGCCGCGACCTCTTCATCCGCGGGGATCACGTAATAGGGCTTCTCGAAATAGCGGGGATCAATCTCGCAATGATCGACGAACTGGACCAGGTCGATCGTCTCGCGGCTCTCCAGCTTGATCTCGTCCAGCTCTTCTGGCTCCAGAACGACATATTCGTCCTTGCCGATCTTGTAGCCCTTGACGATCTCGTCGGTATCGACAGGCCCGATGCCGGGCACGACCTTTTCGTACCGGATGCGCTTGCCGGAGGGTTTGTGGATCTGGTTCAGGCGTATCTCGTCCGCATGGGCGACGGCCGAAAACAGCTCGACCTTGATCGAGACAAGCGAAAGCCGAAGATGTCCTTTCCAGTATGCGCGCGCAGCCATGCAGCGCTAACGCCGGACCGCGCGGCCCGGTTCCGCGCCTCGCCCTGACAGCCCTCCCTTGTGCTTTGAACGCCCCCCGGCCAACATGCGCGCCAGCACATGGGGAATACCTATATACAACCTTGGCGGTTGCTGACGCGGCGCCGTTTCGCGCCGCTGTTCGCCGCGCAATTCCTCGGCGCGTTCAATGACAATCTGTTCAAACAGGCGCTGATCATCACCCTGGCTTTCCGCGCCAACGCCAGCGCCTCAACGGACGCCGCGGCGGCCGCGGCCAGCGGTCTTTACATCCTGCCCTTCTTCTTCCTGTCCGCCTTTTCCGGCGATCTTTGCGACCGGCTGGACAAGGCCACCCTCTTCACACGGCTGAAGCTGCTGGAAATCGCGCTGATGACCGGCGCGCTGGCCGGTTTCCTTCTCGGCTCCATACCGATCCTGCTGGCGACCCTGTTCCTGATGGGCGCGCAATCCTCCTTCTTTGCGCCCCTGAAATTCGGCCTGATAACAGAGCGTCTCGACCGCACCGACATCACCGCCGGGACCGCCATGCTGGGCGGCTCCACCTATGTCGCCATCCTTTCCGGCGTCACGGCGGGCGGATCGCTGGCGGCGCTCGACAGTGGCGGCGTTCTGGCCGCCGGCGCCGGCATCGCCGCCGCCCTGACGGGCTGGCTTTCGGCGCGTCTGATCGACCGCCAGAAACCGGCGGACCCGGCGCGCAAGCCGGACCTGATCCTGCCGCGCGGGGTCTGGCGCCTGATCTCCGAAATCCTGCGCGAACCTCGCCTGCGCCGGCTTTCCATCGGAATCATGTGGTTCTGGTCGTTCGGCACGCTGATGCTGATTCTCATGCCTTTCTTCGTGCGCGATGCGCTGGGCGGAGACGAAATCAGCGCCACCTGGCTGGCGGTTCTTTTCGCCATCGGCATCGCCGCGGGGGCGCTGCTGGCCAATGTCGTCAATCGCGGGGAGCCGATTTTGCGCGCCACCTTCTTCGGCGCCGCCGGGGTGATTGCCCTGCCCGTCGTCACCGCGCTGCTCGCCGTCGGCCCGCCGCTTTACGGACAGATATTCACCACGCCCGGCGGCCTCAGCGTCGTCGCGGCCCTGATCGGGCTGGCGGTGACGGGCGGCCTGTTCGTCGTGCCGCTCCAGACCCGGCTGCAGCTTGAAGCCCCGGACGACCGGCGCGGCCGCGTGTTCGGCGCCCTGAACGCGCTGAACGCCATCGGCGCGGCGTTCGCCTCGCTCATCGCGATGGTCGTGCTCGCCAGCGGCATTCCCGCCGCTTCCGCCTTTATCGGGGCGGGCGCGGTCAATGCCGCGCTGGGCGCGGTTGTCCTGCCCCATCTCTGGCGCAACCGGCCGCGGTCCGGCGAAGCGCCGTAACTGGGCGCTTGACGGCGGCCGCCCGGCTCGCCTCAATCGCGCTCAATAAACACGCGCCTGAAGCGCGGAGACTGAACACCCTGTTGGAGGAGACCCCACATGAAACGCCTATTGCTGACAGCCGCTTCCCTGGCGGCCCTTGGAACCGCCGCCTACGCGCAGGACGCCGATAGCGCCGCGGTAACGCCGACCGCCGAGGACGCGCAAGCCTTCATCGCCGACGCCGAAGCGCAGATGGAAGAGCAGAGCGAGTACGCCAGCCGGATTTTCTGGATCCAGAGCAATTTCATCAATTACGATTCCAACTGGCTGGCCGCCAAAGTCGGCGCAGAGCTGACCAAGATGGGCGTCGAGCTGGCCAACGGCACCAAGCAATTCGAAGGCATGGACCTGCCCGCCGACACGCGCCGCAAGATGGACGCATTGCGCACCGGCCTCACCCTCCCCGCCCCGTCCACCGACGGCGCCGCCGAGGAGCTGGCCCAGATCACGACCGGCATGGAGGCCCGCTACGGCGAGGGCAAGATCGAGCTGGACGGCGAAATGGTGCCGGGCAACGACCTTGAAGCCATGATGGGCGAGGTCCGCGACCCGGCCAGACTGCAGGAAATCTGGACCAAGTGGCGCGAGATCGCCTACCCGATGAAGGACCAGTATGCCCGCATGGTCGAAATCGCCAATGAGGGCGCGGTCGAGCTGGGCTTCGACAATGTCGGCGAGATGTGGCTCTCCAATTACGACATGGAGCCCGAAGAGATGCGCGCCGAGGTGGAACGTCTCTACGGCCAGGTCGCCCCGTTCTATAAAAAGCTCCACTGCTATGTGCGGTCCGAGCTGAACGCCGAATATGGCGACGACGTACAGTCCCTCACCGGCCCGATCCGCGCCGACCTGCTGGGCAATATGTGGGCGCAGGAATGGGGTCCGATCTACGACATCGTCGCCCCGGAAGGCGAAGCGGACATCAGCTATGACCTGACCGAACGCCTGAAAGCCAATGATTACGACGCCATCAAGATGGTCGAGACTGGCGAGGCTTTCTTCACATCCCTGGGCTTTGAGCCCCTGCCGGAGACCTTCTGGGAACGGTCGCTGTTCACCAAGCCGGAGGACCGCGAAGTCGTCTGTCACGCTTCCGCCTGGGACCTGGACGATCAGGACGACATCCGCATCAAGATGTGCATCAAGATCAACGCCACGGACTTCCAGACCGTGCACCATGAGCTGGGCCACAATTTCTATCAGCGCGCCTACAAGGCGCAGGACCCGATCTACCGCACCGGCGCGCATGACGGCTTCCACGAAGCCATTGGCGACATGGTGGCCCTGTCGATCACGCCGCAATATCTCGTCGATATCGGCCTGATCGAAGAGTCGGAAATTCCCCCCGCGGAAGCCGATATCGGCCTTTTGCTCAATCAGGCCATGGACAAGATCGCCTTCCTGCCGTTCGGCTATCTGATCGATCAGTGGCGCTGGGATGTCTTCGCCGGAGAAATCACTCCGGAACAGTATAATGACGCCTGGTGGGATTTGCGGGAGCAGTATCAGGGCATCGTTCCGCCGGGCGACCGGCCGGCCGAAGCCTTCGACCCGGGCGCGAAATACCACATCCCGGCGAACACGCCTTATCTGCGCTATTTCCTCGCTCGTATCCTGCAGTTCCAGTTCCACAAGGCCGCGTGTGAGAAAGCCGGCTGGGACGGTCCGCTGCACCGCTGCTCGGTCTACGGATCGGAAGAGGTCGGGCAGGCCTTCAACGCCATGCTGGAAGAAGGCGCTTCGCAGCCCTGGCCTGACACGCTGGAGCTTTTCACCGGCACGCGTCAGATGGACGCCTCCGCCATGGTGGAATATTTCCAGCCGCTCGAGGGCTGGCTCGACGAACAGAATGAAGGTCAGCAATGCGGCTGGTAAGCCTTTAAGCTGATTGGTGAAACCGTGAGCGGGCGCGTCTTGCAGGGCGCGCCCGTTTGCTATCTAAGCTGCGCCTATGCACGTCAGCGTCTTTGACCTTTTCAAGATCGGAATTGGCCCCTCCTCGTCCCATACGGTCGGGCCGATGGCCGCCGCGCAGGCTTACGGTCAGCGCCTGATATCGCACGGGATTCTGGAAAAGACCCACCGGGTGCAGGTCGAGCTGTTCGGCTCTCTCGCCTATACCGGGACCGGCCACGGCACCACGCCCGCCCTGCTGGTCGGGCTGGAGGGGGAGAAGGCCGACGCCTTCGATCCGGAAACCCTGCCCGCGCGGCTGGAAACGATCCGCAATAATCGCCGCCTCAATCTGGCCGGCGAACGGCAGGTCGATTTCAACGAAGACGACGACATTCTATCCCGCCGCGGACAGCGCATGGATTATCACTCCAACGCCATGCGGTTTGCCGCCTTCAACGAGCATAACGCCGAGATCGACGCCGAAATCTACTATTCCGTCGGCGGCGGGTTCATCGTCACCGATGAAGAGGTGGAAGCCGGCCAGGCGGATGCGCCGAACGAATTGCCCGTCCCCTACCCGTTCGAAACCGGTGAAGACCTTCTTGAGATCGGACAGCGCGAAAACCTGACCATCGCGGCCATCGCCCGCGCCAATGAACGCGCGATCCATTCAGAGGAAGAGCTGGAAAGCGGGCTCGCCGCGATCTGGAACGCGATGTCGGAGTGTATCGACCGGGGCGTGCGCGATGACGGAATCCTGCCGGGCGGCCTGAAGGTCAAGCGCCGCGCGCCGGAAATCCACCGCAAGCTGGAAAACGCCCCGCCTTCCAACACCGACCCGCTCGCCGCGATGGACTGGGTCAATGTCTGGGCGATGGCGGTGAACGAGGAAAACGCCGCCGGCGGGCGCGTCGTCACCGCGCCGACAAACGGGGCGGCGGGCATCATCCCGGCCGTCATCAAGTTCTTTGTGCGCTACTACCGCGATCCGGGCGACAAGGCCTCGATAGAGACCTTTCTGCTGACCGCGTCCGCCATCGGCGCGCTTTACAAGAAAAACGCCTCGATCTCCGGCGCCGAAGCCGGGTGTCAGGGCGAAGTGGGCACGGCGTGTTCCATGGCCGCCGCTGGCCTCGCGGCTGTTCTGGGCGGATCGAACGAACAGATCGAAAACGCCGCGGAAATCGCCATGGAGCACAATCTCGGCCTCACCTGCGATCCGGTGAAAGGGCTCGTCCAGATTCCGTGTATCGAGCGCAACGCCATGGGCTCCATCAAGGCCATTGACGCCGCGCGCCTGGCGCTTCACGGCGACGGAACGCACCGTGTCTCGCTCGATCAGGTCATCAAGACGATGTGGGACACGGGCCGCGACATGATGGAAAAATACAAGGAAACGTCCGAAGGCGGCCTCGCCGTCAACGTGCCGGACTGCTAGCGCCGATTATTCAGAGTCGGCGTAATCCAGCGGCACCGCCGTGGTGGATTTGATTTCTTCCATGACAAAGCTGGCGCTGACATCGGACAGGTCCACGGCGCTGATCAGCTGTTTATAGACGCGGTCATAGCCGGTGATATCCGGCACCACGACCTTCAGCAGGTAATCCAGATCGCCGGAAAGGCGGTGAAACTCGATCACTTCGGGAATCGCGTCCACGGCCTTGGCGAAATTGTTCAGCCAGTCATCGGTGTGGCGCGCGGCGCGAATGGTGACGAATACGGTCACCCCGGCCCCGACCTTGGCGCGGTTGAGCAGCGCCACGCGCTTCTCGATCACGCCTTCTTTTTCCAGCTTCTTGATCCGCCGCCAGCAAGGGGTGGCGGACATGCCTACCCGCTGGGCGATATCTGCGACCGAGCGGGAGGCGTCGTCCTGCAATTCAGCAAGAATCTTCTTGTCGAGCTCATCCATTCCTTGAATCTAACATATTCTGGAACGAATGCGCGCGTATTTCACGCAGATGGATGTGCAGCCGCAATAATCTTACGCAGCGTGCCGTTTCAGCTGGTCGGCGACGCTGTATTCGGCCTCGGTGTTCGCCTCGACCTCTTCCGGCGTCACGTCCGGCGCCAGTTCGATCAGGACCAGGCCCTTGTCGGTGACGTCGAACACGCCCAGCGTGGTGATGATGCGGTCGACAACGCCCGTGCCGGTCAGCGGCAGCGTGCATTCTTTCAACAGCTTCGGATCGCCGGACTTGGACGTGTGATCCATGATCACCACGACCTTCTGCACCCCGGCGACCAGATCCATGGCGCCGCCCATGCCTTTCACCATCTTGCCCGGAATCATCCAGTTGGCGATATCGCCGTTACCGGCCACTTCCATCGCGCCCAGGATGGACAGATTGATGTGCCCGCCACGGATCATCCCGAAGGAGTCGGAGGACGAGAAATAGCTCGTCTTATCCAGCTCGGTGATGGTCTGTTTGCCGGCATTGATCAGGTCGGCGTCGACCTCGTCCTCATAGGGGAACGGCCCCATGCCCAGCATGCCGTTCTCGGACTGCAGGGTCACTTCCATGCCGTCCGGAATATAGTTCGCGACCAGCGTCGGAATGCCGATGCCGAGATTCACATAGAAGCCGTCTTCCAGCTCCTGCGCGGCCCGCTTGGCCATGTCTTCGCGTGTCCAGGCCATGATCAAGACTCCTTCTGACGCGTGGTGCGTTGTTCGATGCGTTTCTCGTGCTCGCCCTTGATGACGCGCTGCACGAAAATGCCCGGCGTGTGGATCAGGTCGGGATCCAGCTCGCCCGGCTCGACGATCTCCTCGACCTCGGCGACCGTCACCTTGCCGGCCGTCGCCATCATCGGATTGAAGTTCCGCGCGGTCTTCCGATAGACCAGATTGCCTTCAGTATCCGCCTTCCAGGCCTTCACGACCGAAAGATCGGCCACCAGCCCGGTCTCGAGGATATAGGTTTCCCCGTTGAAATCCTTGTGCTCCTTGCCCTCGGCGATCATCGTTCCGACGCCGGTCTTGGTATAGAAGCCCGGAATGCCCGCGCCGCCGGCGCGGCAGCGTTCAGCCAGCGTGCCCTGCGGATTGAATTCCAGCTCCAGCTCGCCGCTCAGATACTGTTTCTCGAAGGTCTTGTTCTCCCCGACATAGGAGGAGATCATCTTCTTGATCTGGCGCGTTTGCAGCAGCAGGCCCAGCCCGAAATCGTCCACGCCTGCATTATTGGAAATGAAGGTCAGGTCCTTCACGCCGGAATCGCGCAGGGCCGTGATCAGGTTTTCGGGAATGCCGCACAGGCCGAAACCGCCGGCCATGATGGTCATGCCGTCGAACAGCACGCCATCCAGCGCCGCGGCGGCGTCGGGATAAACCTTTTTCATCAATCGCCTCTTGGAGTTGAAGTCTCAATCCGTCTCGTTGCGGTGCTTGTAACGCATCCGCGCGGCGCAATTCCAGCCGTCACGCGCATTGTTTCTAGTCTGCCGCAGCCCGCTCTGCCTGCGCCTGCAGCCGCGCTTCCCGTTCATTGATCTCGATTTCGGCCTCGGTCGCCAGCGCCGCGCCAAAGAAAACCGCGTAGGCCGCGACATAAATCCACATCAGGAAAACCACGACCGCGCCGATGGAGCCGTACGTCGCCCGGAAATCGGCCAGGTCCGCGACGTAATAGGTGAAACCCCGCGCCGCCAGCGCCCAGATAAGCGTCGCCGTGCCCGCCCCGATGACCGAGGCGCGCCAGCGCACCCGCCCTTCCCCCATCGCAAACCGGTACAGCATGGCCAGCGACAGTCCCATGCCCCCGGTCGCCCACAGCTTCACATCGCCCAGAATGCCGCGCACCAGCTCCAGATCGACCGGCAGCGCCCCCAGAATCACCGGCAGGATCACGATCAGCACGCTGGCCATGAAAGCGGCGAAGATCGCCGCGACGGTCAGGCCCGCGGCCAGCAGGTTGAAGGACAATATGCCCCGCACGTCTTCCGCCGTGCAGACCCGGTTCAGCCCGGCCAGTAGGGCCTTCACCCCGCGCATGGCGCCGTATCCGGCAATGCCGAACGCCACCGCGCCCTGTACGGAAAGAACCCGCCTCGGGGCTTCCGCCAGGGAATGAAGCTGGTCAAGGAATAGCTGTTCGGCCTGCGGCGGCAGAACGATGGCCAGCCGCTCCACGGCCGTCGCCGCCTCGTCGGGCGAGGCAAACAGGCCGTATAGCGACACCGCCACGGCGATTCCGGGAAACACGGCCAGCAATCCGAAGAAGGAAACACCGCCGGCGAACAGCATCACGTCGCGGCCATTGAATCGCCGCCACGTGCGGCGGGCCACCCGCCACAGCGTCGCAATCCAGCTCAGTACGGGATCATCTTGAATCAGATCGGCCATTTCGCAGCCGACATTGCCCGAGCTTTGCGTAAAATGCGAGACGCCGGCCCAAGGGTTAACTTAGGGCCGGCGCCGTTTTCGCCGTCAAGCGACGAAGTCTTGGCGGGTAGCGAGGGACAGATGACACCCGCCTCAACTTCGATGATGACCCTAACGGAGCCCCGCTGAATGCCGCATGAATGGCTGCAAGCCCTTTTCTAAAAGGGAAATCGGGCGTTTAATGCAGCCATTACGGGGGATTTCTGAACGGCATGTCGAAGCTTGCGCGCATTCTTCTGGCCGGCGCCGATCAAAAGCGGCTGCTGCCGATCGCCAGCCGTCTGGAGGAAACCGGCCTGCCTACCGTGACCGCCGGCTCCGCGGCCGCCGCTGTTGCGGCGTGCGAGGATCTGCACCCGGCCGCGCTCATCATCGATGGTCAGGACATCACGGCCGACGACGCCACGCGCCTGTCCGCCGCGGTCCGCCGCCGCGCCGCGATTCCCGTCATAGTCGTGTGGCCCGCTGACGCGCCGCCCGCCCCGGAAACCGCGTTCGACGCGGTTCTGCGCCATCCGGTTCACCCGGCGCAGGCCGTCTCCCGCGTCCAGAACGCCCTGCGCCATGGCGTGATGAAGCAGGAAGCCGCCCTGCGTCAGCAAACGCTTTCCACGCTCGGCATACAGACCCCCGATATCGACGCATCAGGACAGGGCGCGCTGAATGTCCTGTTCGTGGGCGAGGCGGACCCGGCCTTCATGGGCCTGCGCAATGCGCTGGGGGCTGCGCGCGTCAATGTCGTCGCCGCCTTCACCTCCTTCACCGCGTTCGATTACCTGCACGACCGGAATTTCCACGCCATCGTGCTCAACGCCCTCAAGAATAACGAGCCGGCCTTCACCATCTGCAGCGCCCTGCGGCGGAATTCCCGCCTGTTTCATGTGCCTGCCCTGATCCTTCACGACCCGTCCCGCTTCGACGCCGCCGATGAAATCTTTGCGCGCGGGGCCAGCGACCTCCTCTCCGTGCAGGCGCCCGAGGCCGAATCGGCGGACCGCATCGTGACGCTGGCGCGGGAGCGCGCGGAGGGACTCGCCGTGCGCAACGCGTTTGAATGTATCCGGGAAGGCCGCGTGCTGGACGCCGGCACGGGCCTGTTCAACCGCGATATGTGCGCCGCCCACCTCAAGGCGATGGGCGAGGCCGCGGGACGGGAAGACCGTCCCCTCTCCTTCATCGCCGTCCGCGCCAACAGTTCCGCCCTGGAACACGCCCGCCCCGCGCCGGACCAACTGGCCCGCGCGCGGAACGAATTTGGCTCCATGCTTCGCTATCTGGTCCGCCCCGAAGATTTCGCCGCGCGGCTGGACAGCGGCGTCTTCCTGATCGCCATGCCCGGCGCGGTCGAAGGCGAAGCGGAAGAGGCCGCCAAGCGCATCTCCATGGTGTCTGACTGCAGCGCCTTTGCCGAGGATTCGCGGGGCGACACGGTGCGCCTGCGCATGCGCTGCGCAGTGGCCGAGCGTCAGCCCGGCGAAACGGGCATCCAGCTCCTCAACCGCGCGATTGGCGGTCTCGGCATTGCGTCCGTTACGCCGCGGCCCGGTGAATCTGTTCCGACAGGGCTCGCGTAACGAAGTCCGCGCCCTTCAGGCGTTCTTCCTCGGTCTCCCAGTCGCCGCGCACCACCAGCTTCATGTCCGGGCGAATCTTCCATGTCGGATGCCGCTCGACCGCCGCGATCATGATCTGCGGGTCCGGCGCCTCGCCCTCGCGGAACGTCAGCACGCCGCCTTTCGGCCCGGCGTCGATCTTCTCCACGCCCAGACGCTTGCAGCGGCTCTTCAGCGTCATCACCCGCATCAGCGACTGCACCTCGTCCGGCAGCGGTCCGAACCGGTCGATCATCTCGGCGGCGAACGCTTCGCGGTCGTCATCGTCCTCAATCCGGGACAGGCGGCGATAGAGCTGCAGGCGCACATCCAGGTCCGGCACGTAATCCTCGGGGATCAGCACAGCCGCGCCCAGATTGATTTGCGGCGACCACTCGGAATCGCGCGGCGCGTCCTCGTCTTTCAGGCTGGCGACCGCCTCTTCCAGCATCTGCTGGTACAGCTCCACCCCGACATCGCGGATATGCCCCGACTGTTCCTCGCCCAGCAGATTGCCGCCGCCACGCAGATCCAGATCGTGGCTGGCCAGGGTGAAACCCGCGCCCAGAGAATCCAGCGATTGCAGCACTTTCAGCCGCTTTTCCGCCCCCGCTGTCAGTCCCTGATTGGCCGGCGTCGTCATATAGGCGTAGGCGCGTTGCTTGGCCCGGCCCACCCGGCCGCGAAGCTGATAAAG
This sequence comes from Euryhalocaulis sp., assembly GCF_013911995.1. Classification (NCBI taxonomy): domain Bacteria; kingdom Pseudomonadati; phylum Pseudomonadota; class Alphaproteobacteria; order Maricaulales; family Maricaulaceae; genus Euryhalocaulis; species Euryhalocaulis sp. The sequence continues at coordinate 3,513 of NZ_JACESD010000027.1, read as the reverse complement.
CTGCGCCAGACCGAACCGGTCAGCGCGGTGGATGATCAGCGTATTGGCGGCGGGGATATCCAGCCCGCTTTCGACGATCGTGGTGGACAGAAGCACGTCGTACCGGCCCTCATAAAAGGCCGTCATTTTCTCTTCCAGCTCGCTCGCGCTCATCTGGCCGTGCGCCGTCACCACGTTCACTTCCGGCACGCTGTCGCGGAAGAAGGCCTGAATTTCCTCCAGGTCCTGAATCCGCGGCACCACGAAGAAGCTCTGCCCGCCCCGATATTTCTCGCGCAACAACGCCTCGCGGATCGCCACCGGATCGAACGGGGCGACAAAGGTCCGCACGGCCAGACGGTCGACCGGCGGTGTGGCGATGATGCTCAGCTCCCGGATGCCGGTCAGCGATTGCTGCAGCGTCCGCGGAATGGGCGTCGCGGACAGGGTCAGGACATGGGTGTCGCCGCGCAGCTCTTTCAGCCGCTCCTTGTGGCGCACGCCGAAGCGTTGCTCCTCGTCCACCACCAGCAGGCCCAGATCATTGAACGAAACATGCTTGGACAGAAGCGCATGCGTGCCGATCACGATATCGCACGCCCCGCTCTTGATCTCCTGCCGCGTTTCCGCCGCTTCTCTGGAGGTCACCAGCCGGGACAACTGACGCACCATCACCGGCCAACCGCGGAAGCGTTCGGCGAAATTCTGGTAATGCTGCCGCGCCAGCAGGGTCGTCGGCGCAATCACCGCCACCTGCCGCCCGGTCATCGCCACCACGAAGGCCGCGCGCAACGCCACTTCCGTCTTGCCAAACCCCACGTCGCCGCAGATCAGCCGGTCCATCGGGCGGCCCGCGCCCAGGTCCTCGAACACGTCCTCGATGGCGGATAGCTGGTCGTCCGTCTCCGCATAGGGGAAGCGCGCCGTGAATTCGTCATAGCTGCCCTCGGACGGATTGATGGCGTCCGCCTTCCGCAGGGCGCGCTTGGCGGCGATCTTGATCAGCTCGTCCGCCATGTCGCGGAGGCGCTGCTTGGCCTTGGCTTTCCGCGCCTGCCAGCTCGCCCCGCCCAGCTTGTCCAGCGCCGCGTCCCCGGCGTCGGAGCCATAGCGCGACAACAGCTCGATATTCTCGACAGGCAGGAACAGCTTGTCCTGACCGGAATATTCCAGCTCCAGACAGTCATGCGGCGCGTCCTGCACGTCCAGCGTTTTCAGCCCGACATAGCGCGCAATGCCGTGATCGACATGGACGACCAGATCGCCGGGCGACAGCGATGACGCCTCGGCGATGAAATCCTTGGCGCGGCGCTTTTTCTGACGGCGGGACAGCCGGTCGCCCAGAATGTCCTGTTCGGCCAGAACCGCCAGCTCCCCGGTCTCGAAACCGTGCTCCAGCGGCAGGATGGCCCGCCAGACCGTCCCCTTTCCTCCGGTCAGGGCCGTGGCGTCCGGGGCCAGATCAATCCCCTTAACCCCATGCTGGGCCAGAACATCCGCCAGTCGTTCCGACGCGCCTTCGGTCCAGCTGGCGATCACGATGCGCCGGCCGGATTTCTTCAGCCCGTCGATATGTTCACGCACGGCGTCGAACACATTCACGCCGTCCTGGGCGCGCTCGGCCGCGAAGGTCCGCCCCTGTTTCCCGCCGGCGCTGATCGAGCCTGTTTCGTTAGGGTCGGCAAAGGGTGAGAAAGCGCGCACATCCCTTTGATCCAGCGCGGATTTCCAGTCCCGTTCGCTTAAGTAAAGCGTCTCGGGCTCCAGCGCTCGGTAGGTGGGCGCGCGCAGACCCTCCGGCGCATTGGCCGGCGGCCCTTCCTGCCGCGCTTCGAAATAGTCCTGGATCAGGGCATCGCGGTCCTCGCGCGCATCCTCGGCCTGAAAATCCAGCCCGATCAGCGCTGCGTCGCCCGCATAGGTGAACGGCGTTTCCAGCGTCTCATAGAACAGCGGCAGCCAGTGCTCCATGCCTTGGTGGCGCGCCGATGCGCTGACCGCTTCATAGACCGGATCGCCGGACCCGCGTCCGAACGTCTCCAGATAGGACCGCCGGAACCGGGAGACCGTATCCTCGCTCAGCAGCACTTCGCTGGCGGGGAACAGCTCGAATTTCTTCAACTGGCGGATTGTCCGCTGGGTCTGGGCGTCGAAGGCGCGCAGGGATTCCACCTGATCGCCGAACAGGTCGATCCGCACCGGATCGTCCGCCCCGGGCGGGAACAGGTCGATCACGCCGCCGCGCACGGCAAAATCGCCGGCCTCGACCACCGTGCCGGCGCGGGCATAGCCGTTGGACTCCAGGAACCCCGTCAACTCGGTCAGGTCGATCATGCCGCCCGGTTTCGCCGCGAAGCTGGCCTCGCGCATCACTTCGCGCGGCGGCACGCGCTGGGCCATCGCATTCACGGTCGACACAACGATCAGCGCCCCGTCGCCGTCCTTGCGGCGCGCCAGCCGGGACAGGGTTGCGGCGCGCTCGGCCGCGATATGGGGTGATGGCGACACCCGGTCATAGGGCAGGCAGTCCCAGGCAGGCAGGCGCAACACCGGAATATCAGGCGCAAAGAAAGCGCAGGCAGAATCGAACGCCGCCGCGCGGGAATCGTCACGCGCAACAAAAACCGAAAGCCCGCCGCGCCGCCGCGCCAGCTCACAGAAAACCTGCGCGTCCACGCCTTCCGGCGCGCCGCCAATCGTCAGGCGGCCGGACGCCGCCGCAGCCTTGCGGAGATTCGCTTCATTCATGTGCGGACGGGCCGGGCCTCAAGCGCATAAGCGTTCAGCTTTCTCATCAGCGCCGTATCGTGTTCGGCCGGAACGGGACGATTGCCCAGAACCCAGCCATAGATGTCGTGGTCGTTCTGGTCGAGCAGCGACTCGAACGCATCCAGCTCCGCTTCGTTCAGCGTATCCATGCGGTCCCTGGCAAAGCCGCCGATCAGGATATCGGCCTCCTTGAACCCGCGATGGATCGCCCGGTAGAGAATGCGCTTGTGGCGTTTTTCGGTCTCGTCGCTCATGGCGCGGGGATATAGGCGTCTTGCCGCCCCCTGTCAGCGCGATATCTGCGCTTTTGGTCAGACGTGGGGAAATTGCGCCGGATTTGCGGAGGAAATTCGCGCCTTCTCGACCCCGCATTCGAGACGCCCTTGCGGGCTCCTCAGGCTAAGGCTTGGGGTGTGAAGCCGTCGTTTCTCTACCCCCTCTTATCACCCCATCCCTGAGGAGCCGCGCCAAAGGCGCGGCGCCTCGAAGGGCCGTCACAGAAGGCAAAGCGCCCTCTCTATCACCCCCATTGTCATCCCGGACTTGATCCGGGATCCCGGCGAAAAAGCGCGCAAGTTTCGCCGAGATCCCGCATCTCCGCTGCGCTCCGTGCGGGATGACGAAATACGGGGATGAATCGAAAACAATCAGACCGGGTCCCGCTTCAGCGTATTCTCCCTCCTGTTCGCCGCCGCGAGGGACCATGAGCTCGGGTCGCATGGGGCGGGGAACGGCGCCGGAGGTGTCGCGGGAGGAGACCTTGCC
>NZ_JACESD010000026.1:0-41472 GCF_013911995.1 Euryhalocaulis sp. | reverse complement strand
AAGCCGCGCTTTTCGGTAACCGTTCGGAAACGCGAAACGCATAAGATCACGGCCTTCGTCGAGAGGGCCGTGATTTTTTTTTGCGCGCGCGCGCCACTGCTCAGGGTTCTTTTCACGAAACCGCGTCGTACGGCGCGCCAACGGACAAGCGACGCCGCCCGGGTTTTGTCGTTTCGCTCTGACTGGCGGCCGGCCTTGAAACCCGTCCGCGCGAAACGCTAGCCGTGCGGCGTAGCACTATGAAATCTGGGCGGACAACCGATGGCCAACGCTTCGAAAGATCTAGACGAGAAGCTCGTTCAGAAGGGGCTGGAATCCGCCTCCGTGCTGCTCGCCGACGACAGCGCCTTCATGCTCGAACTGATGACCGCCATGCTGAAGGCCTTCGGCGTATCGCAAATCGACAAGGCGCCGGACGGCGAGCGCGCGCTGGCGATGATCAAGGAGTTCGATTTCGATCTGGTCATCGCCGACTGGCAGATGGAGCCGATGGACGGCCACGCCTTCCTCAAGACAATCCGCCACGACATGCGCGGCGCCGATCAGCGCATGCCGGTCGTCATGTGCACCGCCCACACCGACCGCAAGCGCGTCCTGATGCTGCGCGACGCGGGCGCCACGGAGATTCTCACCAAGCCGGTTTCCCCGGCCTCGGTCTATGACAAGGTGGTCAGCGCGCTGTTCAAGCCGCGCCCCTTCGTGGTCAGCGACACCTATGTCGGCCCCTGCCGCCGCCGCCGCCAGGCCCGAATCGACTTCACGGACCGCCGCCGCCGCAACCTGGCGGAGACCCCGAACCTCAAAGAGCGCCTGTTTCTCTAGACCCGCTTGATCCGGCCGAGCGGCGTTCCCTTGGCGCCGATGCGATCCACCGCCTCACGCAGGGGCTCAATCGCCGTCATCATGTGATGCGCGTTGGCGTGAATCAGACGTGTCTCGTCCAGCATGATCCCGACATGGCCCGGCCAGAACACCAGATCGCCGCGCTTCAGGCCTGACACGGCCTCATCGGTTTCCACGTCCCGGCCCAGCGCCGCTTCCTGCATGTCCGTATCGCGCGGCGCGGCCACGCCCGCGGCTTCCAGACTCATCTGCACCAGCCCCGAACAGTCCAGCCCCAGGCTCTCCTTGCCGCCCCAAAGATAGGGCGCGCCCAGGAATTGCTCGGCCACGGCGGCATGGTCGCTGACCGTCTCGTCCAGCGCCCCGGCATGCGCGGCAATAATCCAGCCCGCCTCCGCGTCGCGCACGAACCGGCCTTCTTCTTCCGCGATCGCGATTTTCGCATTCAGGCTCAACAACCTGTCGGGGCGCGACTTGATATCGGGGCGGGAGAACGCATAGGTCCGCAGGGCGGTAATCCGCCGGTCCGGCGCGGCCCCGGCCTCGCCCAGATGGCCGCTGCGGACATAGCCGACATAGGCATCGCCCGCCGCCTGCCCCCAGGCCCAGCCGTCCTTTTCCTCATAGACATCGAACCGTTCGCCGAACAGAAGCTGGTCATCCATCGCCGCCTCGCCGTCCGGCGCTTTCACGATGGGCGCGGCGGGGACCCGGCACGCCTTGCGCACAGGCTCCGCATAGCGCGCGGCCTCGACCTTTCCTTTCAGGGAGGCCGCCGCAAGATCAGCGCGGAATGGCGTGACGCGGGGGTCCAATTCTTCAGCCATAACGGGCCTTCAACATGCGATAGACCGCCCGCGGGCCCTGCGCCTCGCCGCCCGGCGGGCGGCCCGGACGGGCGTCGGGATTCCACGCATAAATATCGAAATGCATCCACGGCCCCTCGCCGGCAAACCGGCTGAGAAACAGCGCCGCGGTGATTGAGCCGGCAAACCCGCCGGAGGCGGAATTCACCATGTCCGCGATCGGGCTATCCAGCATCTCGAAATAGGGCTTGTGCAGCGGCATCCGCCATACCGGGTCGCGCATCTCGCCCGCCGCGCTTTCCAGCGCGTCCGACAGGTCCTGGAAATCGGTATAGTAAGGGGCCAGTTGCGGCCCCACCGCCACGCGCGCCGCGCCCGTCAGGGTGGCGAAATCAATGATCAGGTCCGGGTTTTCCTCCGCCGCCAGCGCCAGCGCGTCGCCCAGGACCAGCCGGCCTTCCGCGTCGGTATTATCCACCTCCACCGTCAGCCCCTTGCGGCTTGTCAGCACGTCGCCGGGGCGATAGGCGCCGCCGTCGATATTGTTCTCCACCGCCGGTATCAGCAGGCGCAACCGCACGTTCAGCCCGGCGTCCATGACCAGCCGCGCCGTGGCCAGCGCATTGGCCGACCCGCCCATATCCTTCTTCATCAGGCGGGAGGACGAGGCCGGCTTGATGTTCAGCCCGCCCGTGTCAAAGCAAACCCCCTTGCCCACCAGCGTCAGTTTCGGCGCGCTCTCATCGCCCCATTGCAAATCGATCAGGCGCGGCGCCTTGGCCTTCGCCGCCGCCCGTCCGACCGCATGGATCATCGGGAAATTCTCGGTCAGCAGATCGTCGCCAACGATGGTTGTCACCCCCGCGCCAAACTCCCTGCCCACGCGCTCCACTTCCGCCTGCAGGGCGTCCGGCCCCATATCCTCGGCCGGCGTGTTCACAAGGTCGCGCGCCAGGAAGGTCGATTTCTGCAGCCGCCGCACCTCGTCCAGGTCCGCGCCCTCCGGCGCAACCAGGCGCGGGTCTTTCCGCTCGCTCTTCTTGTAGCGGGTGAAGCGATAGGTCCCCAGCAGCCAGAAAAGCGCGATCTCGTCGGGCGTTACGCCGTCCACCGCGCCCTCGACGCGGTAATCTCCGGGCGGCAGCTCCGCCGCCGCGCCGCCAAACAGCCACGGATCGCCGCTGCTCCCCAGCCCCAGCGCCACGCGCTCCAGCGCGCCGTCCTGCGACGGGAACAGAAGGATCTCCCCCTCGCCCGCCTTGAACCCCGCGGCGCGGGCAAAGGCCGCCGCCGGGGCCGGTTGCGCGTTCAGCCAGTCTTCCAGACCGTCCTTGCGAACCGGATGGATGGGAACGGCATGGGCGGGCGCTTCGGTCAGGATGATGTCGGACAAGGGAATTGGCCTCTCGGATTGCTTGATAACCGCCATATAGGCGCCTGCGCGGACGCTTTCATTGTTAACGCATTCTTGAACCGGTTACAGCAAACTGCGCCCCGAACTCTGCAGATCGCACGACGAAAGGCGCGGTTTCATGCTTCGTATTTCGATCCTCGCTCTCAGCATGGCGCTGGCCGCCTGCGCCACCACCTCCGGCGACGAAAAAGCCTCGGCCATGCCGGAGACCGCAGCGGCGCAACAGGCCCCGGCGCCGGCCACGCCCGCCGCCCGCGCGGCGATGGAACAGCGCCCGCCGCTGGAGCGCGCCACCTTCTGGACCCGCGAATACGAACTCAATCCGGCCGACAAGCAGGCGGCGACGGAATTCTCCCGCGCCCTGCGCCAGATCGGCAATCCGGAAAAGGCCGCAAGCGTGGCCGAACAGGCTCTCGCCCTTTATCCCGGCCACGCCCCGCTGCTGCTGGCCTTCGGTTCGGCCCGGCTGGAAGAGGGCCGCGCCCCCGCCGCCATTGACCCCCTGAAACAGGCCGCCGCCGTCGCCCCCGGCGACTGGCGCCCGTGGTCGGTTCTGGGCATCGCCCATGACCTGATGGGCGATTATCCGGCCGCGCAGGACGCCTATCGCCGCGCACTGCAGCTCTCGCCCGAGAACCCGCGCATCCTCTCCAATTATGCGATGAGCTATACGCTCTCCGGCCAGCCGGCCGAGGCGGAGCGCCTCCTCCGCAAGGCCACCGCGCAGGAAAACCCGCCCGCCGAGGCGCGGCAGAATCTGGCGCTGGTCCTGGCTCTGCAAGGCAAGTTCGACGAGGCCCGCAACCTCTCCCTGATCGATGTGCCCGCCGGCACCGCCGCGGCGAATATCGACTATATCCGCTCCATGCTCACCCGCACCCGCAGCTGGGACGACATGCGCGGCGGGTAAACTCCGCCGCTTTTCCTCGGTAAACACCCGCGCTTCTGACCCCGCCTTCGAGACGCCCTTGCGGGCTCCTCAGGCTAAGGGCCGGAATAAAGTTTCTACTTTTTCAAACGCTTATATCACCCTTTCCCTGAGGAGCCGCGCCAAAGGCGCGGCGTCTCGAAGGGCCAGAAAAGCGGGCGCCCATCATTAAATATCAGACCGGGCGCCAACCTCCCCCATAATCCTCCCTGTTCGCCGTCACGAGGGGCCATGAGCTCAGGTCGCATGGGACGGATCGAACGCGGCGCTGGAGCCGGCGCGGACTTGACCCTCCGCTATTGGTCTCCAGCCTGTCGCCGGGAACTGCGGAGGAAAACGGCCGCAAACCCACCCGGTCAGGCAGGTCAAACGCCGCCCGGCGCGTGTTCGTGAGGTCGCGAACAAAAAAACACTACCCATAGGCCTGCGTCTTGCGACACGCGCCGTCCCCTCACCCTCCGGCTCGCCCGGAGGATCACCCGAACCTCCGATGGCAAGGCCATGCGGAGCTTTCGGTGTATGTCGCCTTCGCCCCGAGAGTCCCCGGAATTGGCGCAGCCAATATCCGGGGTCCAGAGACAGCGGAGACTGGGTCCCGGACATCCGCTCACGCGGATTCCGGGAGCTATTTGAAGAAGAAAAGAAGTCCCCTCGCCCCCGAGAGGGGGAGAGGGTTTTGAGCGCCCAATCTCTGATTGGCTGCGCGAAAGGGTGAGGGGGAGGCTCTCAGAACAAAGCGCCTGCCTCCAACGCCTCCCCTCATCCGGCCCTCCGGGCCACCTTCTCCCCTCCACAGGGGAGAAGGGACTTCAAATCAGCAGCGCGCTACGCCTCCCACACCCCTGACGCAAGGGCGGCGTTTTCGATGCAACTGTTTCGAGGCGGCGCGCCAGCTCTCACATCTGCTGGAAGCGGATGATGGCCGGGCCGAGGATGACGATGAACAGCACCGGCAGGAAGAACACGATCATCGGCACGGTCAGCTTGGCCGGAAGGGCCGCGGCCTTCTTCTCGGCTTCCGCCACCCGCATATCGCGGTTTTCCTTCGCCATCACGCGCAGGGCGCTGCCCAGCGGCGTGCCGTATTTCTCCGCCTGCACCAGCGCCGTCGCCACGGCCTTCACGCCGGGATGGTTGGTCCGGCGGGCCAGATTTTCGTAGGCCTTGCGGCGTTCCTGCAGATAGGCCAGCTCGGCGGTGGTCAGGTGCAGCTCCTCGGCCAGCTCCATGGACTGGCTGCCAACCTCGGAGGCCACCTTCTGGAACGCCGCCTCAATGGACATGCCCGCTTCGACGCAGATCAGCAGCAGGTCGAGGGCGTCCGGAAACGCGCCCATGATGGACTCGCGGCGCTTCTGGCCCAGATTGGTCAGCCACAACCCCGGCAGATAGAAGCCGATCCCCAGCGCCAGGATGGAGGCGCAGATGCGCAGCAGCGTCGTCAATTCGTGGCTGTTGACGAAGAACAGGTAAAACGCGGCCCCCGCGCAGAGGACAATCGGCAGAATGGCGCGCGCGAAATAGAAGGTCACGACCGGGGTTTGTCCGCGCAGCCCGGCCTGTTCCAGCTTGCCGTTCAGGCTCGGGTCTTCCAGCAGTTTCTGGAGCTGCAACCGGTCCACGATATCGCGCATCAGGCCTTTGGACTCGGCCTTCCGGATGCCGCCCTTGCGTTCCGCCTGCATCGCTTCGCGGCTCTTGCGGCGCAGTTGTTCGCGATGGGTGGAAACCGCCTTCAGGCGCCCGGCGAAACGGTCGCCCTGAAGCATCGGGCCGACAATCGTGAAAACGGTCGCGAACACCAGGATCGCGGCCAGACCGCTGATCAGGTTCGTAGGATCGGCGACGACATTGGCGAGGTCTGCGAGGAAATCCATGCCGTCTCCCTAGAACTTGAAGTTGATCATGCGCTTCATGATGAAAATGCCGATCCCCATCCAGGTCGCCCCGGCCAGCAGCATCATGTGTCCCATCCGCTCAGTGAACATCAGGCCCATATAATCGGGCGATGTCAGGTGAACGATCAGCATCACCAGCGGCGGCAGCGAACCGATGATCATGGCGGAGGCCTTGGCCTCGGACGACAGCGCCTTGATCTTCTCGCGCATCATTTTCCGCGCGCGCAGCACGACGGACAGATTGTTCAGCGTCTCGGCGAGGTTGCCGCCCGTCTTCTGCTGGATGACCAGCACGATGGAAAAGAAGTTCAGCTCCGGCAGCGGCATGCGCTCATACATGCGCGCCAGGCCTTCATCAATCGGCACGCCGACCGCGGAATTATCCACCAGACGCTTGAATTCGGAGCCCACCGGATCGGCCACTTCGGAGGCGATGATCTTCAGGCATTCGCCCAGCGGCAGGCCGGTCTTCACGCCGCGCACGATAATATCGATGGCGTTCACGAACTCGGCGCCGAACTTCTTCATGCGCCGCCCGCGCAAGAAGCCGATAACCCAGCGCGGCAGGCCCAGCGTCGCGACAAATGTCACCGCCCCGACGATCAGTAGCGGCCGGCCCTGCAGGAACAGCACCGCGGCCACCATCGCGCCAAAGCCCAGCGAGGCCAGATAGAATGTCGTGACGCTGATCCCCAGCCCTGCCTGCTCCAGCTTGGCCTTCATGGTCAGGCTGCGCTTGCGTTGTTTCTTCTGTTTTTCCTCCAGGTCCTTCAGCGTTTCCTGGACCTGCTTGCGCCGCTGCGCGGCCTGGTCCAGCGCGGAGACCTGACCCTTCTTGCGCACCACGCGGGACGTCACGTCGCCGGACACCGCCTTGACGCGCTTCTTCTGCATGCCGCCGCTATTCCCCGCGAACACCCAGCCCACTCCCGCGACCGAGAGAAAGGCCAGACCCGCGACCAGATAGAGCATCATGCCGTCCATGGCGCCTTAGCCCTCCGCCGCGTCGAGCGCCGCGGCGAGCTGTTGCTCCAGCCCGAAATAGCGCGCACGGTCCCAGAATTTCGGACGGGCAATGCCGGTCGAGCGGTGCTTGCCCTGGATATTGCCCTGAGCATCTTCGCCTTCGATTTCGTAGACGAACAGGTCCTGGGTGACGATGACGTCGCCCTCCATGCCCAGAACCTCGGTGACCTTGGTGATCTTCCGCGACCCGTCCCGCAGGCGGGCGGCCTGAATGACCACATCGATGGAGCCCACGATCATTTCCCGGATCGTCTTGGACGGCAGGTTGAACCCGCCCATCGTGATCATGGATTCCAGACGCGACAGCGCCTCGCGCGGAGAGTTGGCGTGAACCGTGCCCATCGAGCCGTCATGGCCGGTGTTCATGGCCTGCAACAGGTCGAAGGATTCCGGTCCCCGCACCTCGCCCACGATGATCCGCTCGGGACGCATCCGCAGGCAGTTCTTCACAAGATCGGTCATGGTGACCTGACCCTGCCCCTCGAGGTTGGCGGGGCGGGTTTCAAGGCGCACCACGTGTGGCTGCTGCAGCTGCAATTCGGCGGCGTCTTCGCAGGTCACGATGCGCTCGGCCGGGTCGATATAGCCGGTCATGCAGTTCAGCAGCGTCGTCTTGCCCGAGCCCGTGCCCCCGGAGATCAGCGTGTTACAGCGCGATGCGCCGATCACGCCCAGCACTTTCGCGCCCTCGGGCGAGACGGAGCCGAACTCGACAAGGTCCTTCATGCGGAGCTTGTCTTTCTTGAATTTCCGGATGGTCAGCGTCGGCCCGTCCAGCGACAGCGGCGGGGCGATGACGTTCACCCGCGATCCGTCGGCCAGACGCGCGTCGCAGATCGGCGAGCTTTCGTCGACCCGCCGGCCGACCTGGCTGACGATCCGCTGACAGATATTCATCAGCTGGCCGTTGTCGCGGAAGCGGATATTGGTCCGCTCCACCTTGCCGCCCGTCTCGATAAAGACGTGGTGCGCGCCATTGACCATGATGTCGGCGATATCGTCGCGCTCCAGCAGCGGCTCCAGCGGGCCGTAGCCGAGCACGTCATTGACGATGTCCTGCAGGAGTTGCTCCTGCTCGGCGATCGACATGACGACATTCTTGATCGAGATGATCTCGGTGACGATGTCGCGGATTTCCTCCGCCGCGGCGTCCCGGTCCAGCTGCGCCAGCGTGCCCAGATCGATGGTGTCGATCAGGGCGTTAAAGATCGTCGTCTTGATGGCGTAATATTCGTCCGAGCGCTCACCGATTTCGACGGGCTGGCGCTTGGGGCGCGGCTTGGGCGGTTCCGGCGCGATGGAGGCCCGGCGCGCGGCGGCCTTGCGTCCGCCCAGCTGCGCCGCAGGCGCCGGCGCGGCGGGTTTTCTGGGCGCAGGCGGGGCTTCCGGCGCGGGGGCCGCGGCCTTCGCCTCGGCCATCGCGTCAGCCAGCTCTTCCTTTTTTTCTTCCGGCGCGGCGGGACGCGGCGCTTCCGCCGCTGTTCCGCCCGTCGTCCCGGTCCGTTTGCCGAACATGTCAGCCCCGGCCTAGCAGCTTGGAAAACAGCGATTTCGAATTGGATTCGACATGCCGCCCGGTGATCACCCGCGCCAGGTGCAGCATGCCTTCGGCGGCCTTGGAGTCGCCGCGCATCTCGTTGACCATCTGGCCGTTATTGGCGGCCGCGCCGAAGATTGCCGGCTCATAGGGCAGCACCAGGCAGGGCTCCGCGCCCAGCGCCTCGCAGAAATCCTTCACCGGGATTTCCGGCCGCTTGGGCACGCCCACCTGGTTCAGCACAATTTTCGGCGGTCCGTCATTGGGGCGTTGCGCGCGCACCAGGTCGAACAGATTCTTGGCGTTGCGGAGCGAGGCCAGGTCCGGCGTCGCCGTCACCACGATCTCGTCCGCCGACAGCAGCGTGTTGCGGGTCCAGCGGTTCCAGCCATGCGGAATATCCAGCATGACATAGGGGACGGATCGGCGAACGGTGTCGATCACCTGCTCATAGGCCGCCGCATCCATTTCCCATTCGCGGTCCAGCGTGCCGGGCGCGGAGAACAGGGTCAGGCGGTCCGTACAGCGGGACAGAAGCCGCTCCAGCAGAACATCGTCCAGACGCTCCGGCTCGCGCAGCGCATCGGCGACGCCCTGCGTCGGGTCCTGATTGAAGTCGAGCCCCGCCGTGCCGAACGGCAGGTCCAGATCCACGATGGTGGCGTTCACATGCGCGTTCTCAGCGATGCACCAGCCGACATGGTGAGCGATGGTGGAGCTGCCCGCCCCGCCCTTCGCGCCCACAAAGGCCACGGTGCGGCCGGCGAACGGCGCTTCCGGATCGACATAGATGCCGGCGATGGAGGAGATCAGCTGAACCGGGCTGAGCGGCGGCACCAGATATTCGCTGACGCCCTTGCGCATCAGTTCGCGGTACAGGCTGATATCGTTCGCCGCGCCAATCACGATGACATTGGTTTCCGGGTCGCAGACCGAGGCCAGCTCATCCAGCTGGCTGTACAGGCCCTGCCCCTGCATGCCGGATTCGACGATGATCAGGTGCGGCGTGGACTTGTCGTGGAACGTCTCGATGGCGGTCGGAAGGCCGCCCATATTCACCGTCACCTGCGCCTTGGCCAGACGGCGGTCGCCGGCGGAGCGCTGGATCAGCTTGGCGGTCTCGGGCCGTTCGCAGAACGCCTGGATGGCGATGCGCGGCACTGGCTGGTCGGTGGGGGCGCCATTGTCGAAGCTGGACATGTCCGGCAGCACCGGATGCTCCGCCTCGCCCTGCAGGCCATCCTCGAAATCCCCGAAATCATCCAGATCCGCAGCGCCGCCCGCCCGGGCGTCGCCGTCCTCGGGCATGCCGGGATCGTACGGGTCGCGCTCATCCGATGCGTCGATATCGGCGGCTTCCAGAAGTTCGTCCGCGTCGTAGGAATATGCTTCGCTCATGGCCGGTCCCTATTCGACTGCGCTGCTGACTGTGCCGGTTTCGTTATCAGCGCGTTCGGCGCCGGTCGCCTCGCCCGCCCGGTAGGCTTCAAGCACGGCGGCGCGGCGGCCCGGATCCGGCGGCCCCATCGGCGGCGGCGGGCCGATCAAGTCGGACGGATCGGCCACCATGGCGGCGATATTGGCGTTCACCGCGCAACCGAAATTCGGGTGCGGTTCGTTCATCGCGGTCTTGGTCAGACTGGCCCAGTTGGTCCCGCATTCGGGAATTTTCGCCTCCAGCCGGGCGAACCGGATGGACATGGGCGCGCGGTTCTGGCCCGAAGCCTCATAGGGCTGGGCCTGAATATAGGCCGGATCGACGCCATAGGCGGGCGCCATGGCCCGCATCTCGGCCAGCGCCTCGGCGGCGGCCTTGGCGTTGTCGGAATTGCGCGGATAGGACACCACCATGGAGCCGCGGCCGGACTGGGCGTACATCGCCATCTGGCGCGCCACCATGGAACGGTCGGACGGGCTCATGCCCCCGGCATAGGAGGCCGGGGCGAAGTCATAGGCTTCGTCCACCTGAACCACTTGCGGGGCGTAACGGTCGGACGCGAAATCGAACTTCTGCTCGTGCACCGTGGTTTCACACGCGGCCAGACTCAGTCCGACAAGAGCGGGAACAATCAGTTTCATGCGGGAGACAGAGCGTTTCATCCTGATCTCCTCCTATTCCATTACGTAGCCGTAGGGACCGCGCCAGGCCTGACCCTCGACATCGGCGCCCGGCGCCTTGTAGACGCGGTTCAGCTGGCCCAGCAGGATCGTGTTGGCGTCCGGCGCGGTGCGATATCCATCAGCCGGGGTCTGCAGCCGGTCCGCGCTGGTCGGATTGACCAGGTACGGCGTCACGATCACCACCAGTTCGGTTTCCTGGGATTCATAGTCGCGGGAACGGAAAAGCTGCCCCAGCACCGGGATATCCTTGACGCCCGGCAGGCCTTCGAGGTTCTGCCGCGTCTCTTCCTGGATCAGCCCCGCCATCACCAGCGAACCGCCGCTGGGCAGTTCGACCGTGGTTTCCGCCCGGCGCACGTTCAGCGCCGGAATGGTCAGGCCGGGCACCACGAAGGTCTGGCCTTCGTCATTGGTCACGGTCGACCCTTGGAAGGTCAGCGCGCCCTGATTGGTCAGCTCCGACACTTCCGTAGAAATTTTCAGCGAGATGCGGTCCTCGGACACCACCAGCGGCGTAAAGCCGAGGCCAACGCCGAAGGGCTTGAATTCGATCAGGATATTGCCTTCGTCGTCACGCCCCACCGGCACCGGGAACTCCCCGCCCGCCAGAAAATTGGCGGCTTCGCCGGTGATCGCGGTCAGGTTCGGCTCGGCCAGCGTGCGGACAATGCCGACGCGTTCAAACGCATCAAGCTGCGCGCTGATGGAGCTTTGCAGGACGCCGTCGACAAAGTTTGTGGCGTTCAGCCCGGCAGCCAGCCCGCCCAGCGCGCGGCCGGCAATCGCGTAGCCATTATCCGTGCCGTAGGTCTGCTGATTGCGGAATCGGCCCGGCTGGATGACCTCCAGAATGGGATCGCCATTGGGCCCCAGTATCGGCGCGCCGGTATCGTCCATCGCCTGCGCGCGGACCGGGGGCACGAACTCCCCGAAATTCGTCGTGCTGTCGATATTCACGCCCAGCTGCTTGAGCACCGTGCGCTGCATCTCGACCACGCGGACCTTCAGCATCACCTGCTCGTTGCCGCTGATCGAGACCATGGAGAACACGCTCTCCGGCGTCTCGACCCAGCGCTGGGCCAGTTTCAGGGCCTGATCGGCGGTCGCGGCGGATTCCACCGCGCCGGTCAGGACAATCTGGTCGTCCACCGCTTCCGCGCGGACATTGCCGTTGCGGATATAGCGGTCCAGCATGGACTGGAGCTGGCTGACATCGGTCGCGACGCTGACTTCCAGGTCCAGGATCTCGTTGCCGTTGCCGTCGAAGAAGAAGACATTGGTTTTGCCCACCGTCATGCCCAGCAGGTAAACCTGCCGCGGCGTGCGGATGACGGCGTCGGCGATATTCGGATTGGCGACCAGCACATCGCGCGCATCGCGCGGCAGCTCCACCACCGCCGCCTTGTTCAGCGGCAGGTCGATGGAGTCGCTGAAAGCGCCGTCGCCCGGGCCGGTGATGCGCACGCGCATCGGCTCCTGAGCGGCGGCCACCCCGGCAAACAGTGAGGCCGCGACGAGGGCGGCGAGAATTCGGCGTACAAACATGTCCTAGTTCTCCTGCACCGACACCTGGCGGGTATTGCCGTAGCGGATCACCCGCACCGTCGGCGTAGACGCCACGCGGTTGAGGCTGTTCTCGTTGCGCATCGGGCCCGTGTAGGCGATATCGGCGACGCTGCGCAGCGACAGGGCGATGTCGCCCATCGCCTCGGCCAGCGTCAGGGTTTCGGCCTCGGCCGGCGCCAGTTCCAGCGTGGCGGTCGAACCGACCACCACCTGATCGTCGCCGACCTCCTTGAAGGTCTGGTCGATGGCCAGCACGCGCACATTCTGCAGAACCGTGCGGCTGACATGCTGCTCGCGCATGGAGCGGCCGTCATCGATCTGGGTTTGCTGGGTCAGGATCACGTCCACCCGGTCATTGGGCAGAATGAACCCGCCCGCGCCCGTTTCGGCGGAGATCGGCACGGCGATGGCGCGCATCCCCGGCTCCAGCACCGCGGCCATGAAGCCCGCCGCGCCCGGATTGACCATTTTCTTGCCGTTCAGCGGCTCGCCCTCGGCGACCTCGACGCGCACGATCGCGCCGACATAGTCTTCCTTGGCGTCCGGAAGCTGGCTCTGGGTCAGGAAGGAGCTGTGAATGGCGTCTTCCGGCCATTCGCGCCACGTCAGGTCGGCCTCGGTCACCCGGTGCCCGACTTCCATGTCGGCGGTGGAGACCAGGACGCGCGCGGTCTCGGCCTGCGGCGGCGGCGCGGCCGCCGGCTGCACAGGATCGTCGCCGCCTCCGCCCGACATGGCGCGGATCAGCACCACGGCGGCGATCGCCGACAGAGCGGCCAGCACAAGAACTGCAATACGAGCCGGCGCCATCTTTTACCCCTTACCCTCTTCAGGCCGCATGTCGGCCTTTACCCGTAAACAACAGAAATCCCTCAAGGCATGGTTAATTCCGGGTGTCATGCCGCCACCCCCGCCGCAAAAATTTCGCTGCCCGGAAACACGGTCAGCGCCCCCAGAGCCAGCGCGACGCCATAGGGAATTGCCGCATCCTGCTGGAACAGCTCGTTCGGCCATGCGCCGATCAGCCGGGGCGGCGCATATTTGCGCGCCATCAGCAGAAGCACCGTGAACAGGCCGCCAAACAGGGCGGTCACCAGCACGAAAGCCACCACGCCCGGCCAGCCGAACCACAGGGCCGCCGCGGCGAACAGCTTGGCGTCGCCGCCGCCCAGCCAGCCCAGCGCAAACATCGCCATGCCAATGAAAAGCGCGCCAAAACCGACCGCCAGATGCAGGCCGATCGCGGCCCAGCCCAGCCCGGCAAGCGGCGCGGCGACCAGGAAAACCCCGGCCAGCGCCAGCGGCATCCAGTTGGGAATGGTGTAGGAGATCGCATCGCGAACCCCCGCCGCCGCCATCAGCAGCGGAAACACCAGAACCGGTAGAAAAGACAGCATCGGCCCGCCCGAAACAGGTTTGATAAATCCTTATCCCGATTGTCCAACAGTGCAGGTTAAGATCGGATGACTAATGGCCCCGCATCCGAAGCAGTTTGTTAGATTTTGATAAGACGTTGTCGCCGCGCGGTCCGGATCAGTCTTGCAGGCGGTAAACGCGCAGGGGGCCGTCCGCCCCTCCCGCCGGCCTGACCCCCGGCGGCGTCTCGCCATTTTCCAGCCGCGGCATCAGCCCTTCAGGATAGCGCCGCCCGATCTTTCCGGATTCGCTGGCGCCGGGACAGGTCACGATATAATCGACCTCCAGCATCCGCGCGCGCTCCAGCGCCTCCGCCGGCTCCGAAGCCAGAATGGCGTAGGCGGCGATGGAGCCATCCAGATTGGTGGAATAGGGGGCGGCCAGAACGCTGTGCGGCGTATGGGTCAGCAGGAACGGGCCCAGATTGATGGGCGCCGCGATGCGGCCGGGCGGCAATTCCGCCAGATCGCTCATTGCCTCTGGCGCGACACAGGCATCATGGGCCGCCTGTTCGTCCGCCTCTCTTGTTCTTTCACTGTCAGACGCGGGCAAAACGCCGGGAAGCAGAATATAGGTCATCCCGTTCAGGGCGATGACCGCCGCCACGAGCGGAGCGTAAGCGGCGCCTTTTTGCCGCCGCGCATGGCTCAATAGATGGGTCAGGTATCCGGCCGCCGGCGGAACCGCCAGCATTTGAGAGAACATCGCGCCGCGGTTCTGGAACACGGAAATCAGGAACGCGACGCCAAGGAAAATCGCGCAGGCCATGACCTGCGGGCGCAGATCCGGCCGCGCGCGCGCCAGCAGCCCGGCCGCAACCAGCCCGGCCAGCGGGAAACCGTAAGTGATAAACAGCAGGCCATAGTCGCGCCGCGCCATCTCCGCCGCGTTCAGGGTCTCGCGGATGCCGCCCAGCCACAGCCGGGCCAGATCCCTTTCGTAACCGTCGGCGGTCAGATTGCGCCCCTCCGGCGACCAGGCCATGGCGGGACAATGCGGATAAAGCGCCAGGAAAGCCGCCAGCGCCGCCGCGCCAATCGCCGCCCCCGCGGCCAGCCGCAAGCGCCAGTCGCCAAGCCGAGGGAAAACAAAGGCGCACGCCGCGCAGCCCGCGCCCAGCAGAATCCCCGCGCTTAGATAAACATTGGAAAACGCCACGCAGGACTGCGCATGACCGGCCAGCCACAAACCGCTTTGCAGATAGAGCAGCCCCAGCGCGCCCGACAGCGTCAGGCCGTATAGCGCCAGCGTATCGCGCGAACGCCGCCCGCCATCCAGCGCGGATAGCGCCAGGATCAGCGCCGCCGCCGCCGCATAGGGAACCCCCTCCACCCCGATCGCGATGGCCACCGCGCCGGACAGCCCCGGAAGAATGGCCCAGCGCGCGCGCCGATACGCGCCCAGAACCCCGAACAGGGAAACCGCCGCCAGGACAATCTGGATATTGTGATGATCGATGCGGCCCGGATCGAACTGGTGAACGCTGCGATAGGCGGTGATCAGCAGGATCGCGGCGATCACCGGGGCGGCGCGACCCAGCCGGAACTCCGCGGCCGAGAAAGAAACCGCCAGGAAAAGAACCAGCAGCAGGATCAGCGGCCACAGCGTCACCGCCACCCCCTGCCCGCCCAGCGGCCCCAGAAACGGCGTGAACAGGAAGGTCAGCATCGCCAGCGGCAGATCCGGCAGGCGCGACCAGTGAAAAACCAGGCCATCCACGCCCAGCCGCGGCTGGGTCAGGTCCCACCATGCGCGGCCGCCCAGCCATTCCCGCAGCTGCAGCAGCCGCATCTGGTCGTCCGGCCCCGGAAGGTTGAATTGCATCGCCTTGCCCGCGCGGGCCAGCAGCAATGAAGCCGAAGCGGCCAGCCAGACGAAGATCACAGAGAGAAAGGTCAGGCGCATGACCGCAAGGCGTTACGCGGTCATCGTCTAAAATCTGCTTAACAAGCAAAAGGGCCGCCCCTTTCGGAGCGGCCCTTTCGTCAAACAATCCGGCTAAAGGATTAGCCCATGTTGTTCGCGACGCTGTTGAACGTCGTGCCGGCGTTCGTACCAACGAGGCTGACGGCCCCGATGATGGTGACCGCGATCAGAGCGGCGATGAGGCCGTACTCGATGGCGGTGGCGCCGGATTCGTCATTGGCGAACTTCGAGAAAAATTTCGTCATTTGGTCTCTCCCATGTGCAGCTAGCGACACTGTTAGGTCCAGGAGCTTTTTCCATTCATAGCCCCCCTGAACTGTCAGTCACTTTACGCAAGCCAGATTATTTCTGAGTTAAATTCGATAGTTAGCGGGCAATTAAAGTGATGCTTAAAATTTTCAGGTAACCGCTAAACGTCTTAGTGA
Organism: Euryhalocaulis sp.; assembly: GCF_013911995.1. Lineage (NCBI taxonomy): Bacteria > Pseudomonadati > Pseudomonadota > Alphaproteobacteria > Maricaulales > Maricaulaceae > Euryhalocaulis > Euryhalocaulis sp. The sequence goes on along the minus strand of NZ_JACESD010000026.1, from coordinate 25,566 downwards.
CTCATAGTCGAGGATCTCCAGACCGGGGAAATCACGCCGCGCCACGCCGGTGGAGATCAGGTGCGCCACGGCGTTGGCCGCGTCCTCTTCGCTCATGCCCGCGCCGGACGCCAGTTCGCGGTGACGGGGCATCTTGGCGATCTTCCAGAAACCGTCCGCGCCGTTCGGCTGGGCCAGCATGGCCAGCTGGCCATAAAGCTTGCGCGCCGGACTTTCGTCATCGCCGCGCTCCTCGCGGATCAGGCGGCTGGCGAACCAGGCGGCCAGCGGCGCGGCCAGCGACCGGCCGCGCGCGGCCTCGTCCGCGATCGCGGACGCCGGGATCACCGCAAAAATGGATTCATAGAGCGCCGCGCCCGCGTATGCGGGAACGCTGCGCCGGGCGACGGCCTCTTCGAGAAAGCGCATCTCGCCGCCGGGAACATCCTGAAAACGGGCCCCGCCGATCAGCCGGACCATGCCGCTGACACAGGCCAGAACCGCGTTGGCCGGCAGTTCGAACGCCTGCCCCGGCGCCACCTGGCGCCATTCGGCCGCCTGCGCCAGACGCTGGAGCGGGGCCTCGGCGGCTTCCGCAAACGGCCCGAAGGCGCGCAGCGATCCGGCGCGGTCCGCCATCGGGTCCGCTATGTTTTCCTGGGTTTGGCTCATCGTGACGCCCTCTCGATACCCGTTCGTGAGCGGCGATTAGACACGCAATCCCTTTCAGCCCGCTTAAAGGGATGCTTAAGAACGTGAACGATTTTCAGTCCGATTTAGGGTTTCCTTCACGCATGGCGCGTTATGCCTGCGCCCAAAGCAGACGTGCGGTAAAAGGACTGAAAGTCATGCGCGGGCATATGAAAACCCTCTTCACGGCCGGCCTCGCCGGCGCGGCGCTGTGCGCCGCCGCGGCCACCGCGGCCCAAGCGGCCGAGGTCCGGGTCGAAATCGACCAGGCCAAGCCGGTGCGTCTGGCCAATTCGGCCGCGACGTTGGTGATCGGCAATCCGCTGATTGCCGACGCGGTGATCCATGACGACGGATTGCTGTTCGTTTTCGGCAAGACCTACGGCCAGACGAACCTGATCGCCCTCAACGAATACGGCGAGACGATCTATTCCACCAATATCATGGTCACGCATGTCGACGACCAGGGCGCGGGCTCCGCGGTCTCGGTTCATCGCGGCCCGGTGCGCTACACCTATAGCTGCGCCGGACGGTGCGAAGACCAACCGACCATCGGCGACGACGACACCTGGTATCAGGCCCGCGTCTCGCAGCAGCAGGCCAAGGTTAGCGGCGGCGCGACCCAGGCCCAGGGCGGCGGCGAGAACTGATCCGCGCCGGCGGCTCCATCACTTGAAAAAGGGCGGCCCCGGGAGGCCGCCCTTTTTCTTTGCCTTCAATCGCGACCGGCCTAATGCGCGATGCGCAATTCGGTCAGCTGCTTGGCGATCGTCTGGAAATGCTCTTCCAGCTCCCCGTTGGAGGTGGAGTCGAAATAATATTCCGGATAGGTCGCGCAGGACCGGAACACGTCTTTCAGGTCGCCCGAGCTGAGACGGAACGTGATCGTGTAGATGGTGATCCCCTCCGCCTTGATATTCTCGCAAAGCGTGGACATGCGGTCATTGATCCGCCCCTTCGCGGTGTTCCGGTTATTGGTCCCCAGCCGCATCTCGGACAGATAGCCATATCCGGAATAGTTGGACTTGTTGTGGCTGTCCCAGCCGCCATGAATCTGGTTTTCGCCGTCCGTCATCAGGACCAGCGCCTTCTTTACATCCGGGTCGTCATAATCGCCGCCCTGGGTAAACGGCGCGGACGGCGACAAGGCCCGCCAGCTCCAGGACAGACCGATCGCGCCGTTCGTGCCGGACCCGTTCCAGGGCTGCATCGCCGAGATCTCGCCCAGAATGGCTTCCTTGTTATTGGTCAGCGGCAGCAGCGGACGCGCGCACGACATGTTCGGGCCATTGGTGTTGGACGGCCATTCATCGAAACTTGGCACGTCCAGCGAGCCATAGAAGGCGTCGACATATTTCTGAAGATTGCGCTGTTGCTCGGCCGGCGTGCTGCCATAATCGGAATCATCGCCCAGATAATTGTTGTGGTAATCGCCGCCGTTGGACGGTTCGTCCGGCCAGAAATAGGGCACGAACAGCGTGTCCGGATTGGCGGAATTGGGGGAATGGTCCGTGACGTCGAACGGCGCCGCCCGCGCTTCCACGCACCCTTTCCAGGATTGTCCCAGCGCCCCGAACAGCGCGCCGTGGGGCATCCGGTCGCCATTGCTCAGATTATAGGTATGCCCGTCGAAGCTGACGCGCGCGGGGCCGGCCGACCAGGTATCGAAATTCTCGCCGTGATGCTCCGCCCTCGCGTCCCAGTCGATCCAGCCTGAGGAATAGCCGGCGCTTTTCACATTGACGGTCGTCACATATGGCACCACCGAAATGCGCACCAGCGGGTGCTCGTCCTCGTCCCCCATCAGGATATTGACCAGGTCGGACGAAGCGTTGCGCAGCGCGCCGATCTTGCCGCCGCCGCTCATCGAACCGGTATTGTCCAGCGCCAGCGCGACTTCCAGCCGTTTCGTCTCGCGCACGATGTCCGCCTCCACGCCCAGCGGGATGCGATAGACATTGATCAGGTCCAGGATCATCGGAACCGAGGCGGCGTCGAGGTCCACATGGATGGTCTCGTCGGTCAGCGTCAGCTGCAGATTCTCGACCTGCGCATATTCGCCCGCCGTCAGATTGGCCTTCAGGAAATCATCGGCGATCCCGGTCAGCTCCTCCTCGTCATCGGACCCGCTCACCCCCGCCGCCAGACCGGCGGCGTCGACCGCGTGAACCAGCTTCTGCCGCAAGGCGTGCGCGCGGCCCAGATCCACCGCGATACCGATGAGTATGGCCATGGGAATGGCGGCCAGCGCGAACAGCACCAGCACCTGGCCGCGCTGGTCTTTTCCCGCGCGGCGAACGAAACGGGTCATCGGAAACAGGCGGCTCATGATTCTTGCGGCTCCCCCGGCAAACCAGTCGGCGCGCCGGCAGCGGCGGGCCACCGCCAAATCTGTCAGGAAGTTTCCAATAAAAATTCAAAGACTTGCGCGACGTTCTCTCTTTTCCGGCAAGGTCTGTTTAACCCTGACCTTTAAAGCGTAATTAAGCGGGATCGGGTTAGGTTGCGCCCCTCTTCGGCCAAGGGTGGGTGGTGAAGCCATGACGCGGCGCGCGTCTCTTCGACAAGCCTTCGACAAAGCAATCCGGGCGGCCCGCGACACGCGCGGGGCGACCGCCGTGGAATTCGCCATCGTGGCGGGCCCCTTCTTCCTGCTGCTGTTTGCGATTATCGAGGTCGCCATCGTCTTCTTCGTCTCCGTGACGCTGGAAAACGCCGTGGCCGAGGCTGCGCGCGACATCCGGACGGGGGAGGTTCAGAATGGCGGCGGCCAGGCGCAGTTCGAGGATACGGTCTGCAGCCTCATCCAGCCGCTGATGGAGTGCGGGGCGAACATTTCCTTCGATGTCCGCACGTTCGAGGATTTCGCCACCGCCGGCGACCTCTCCGACCCCATCGGGGATGATGACGAGCTGGACGATTCCCAGTTCGGTTTCGATCCGGGCGAGGAGCGCGAGATCGTGCTGGTGCGGGTTTATTATCAATGGACGATTTTCACGCCCATGCTGGGCCGCTCGCTGGCCAATCTCAGCGGCAACAAGCGCCTGATCGCGGCCTCGGCGGCGTTCCGCAACGAACCCTTCGGTGATTCCTGATGCTGCGCCGCTTCCTCATGGACGAAGACGGGGTGTCGGCGCTGGAATTTGCGCTGATCGCTCCGGTTTTCATCATCCTGTTTTTCGGGACGGTGGAGGTTTCCAACCTGCTTTCAGTCAACCGCAAGGTCACCCGCGTGGCCAGCACCGTCGCCGACCTGGTGGCGCAGGACTCGCTGGTGAACAAGGACGAGCTGGACGGTATTTTCGACGCCTCCGAAGCCATCGCCACGCCTTTCGACACGGACAGCCTGACCATCGTGGTTTCCAGCGTCTACAAGGATTTCGACGACGATGTCGAGGTCGAGTGGTGCTACGCCCGCAACGGATCGGGCGATGACGACGTCAATGTCCCCGATGACCTGCTGGAACAGAATTCCAGCGTCATCCTGGCGGAAGTCAGCTATGATTATCAGGCGGCCTTCTCGGTGATCCTGAACGCGAGCTACCAGCTCAGCGACGAATTCTATCTGCGCCCGCGCCGCTCGGTCCGCGTGAATTGCGAAGATTGCGACTGCTAGAGCCTAGCCGCCCGCTTTCGCCTCCGCCGTTTTCAGCTTCACCAGCATGGGATGGCCTGCGTTCAGGCTGCGCCCGCCGATGCCTGCGACCGGCCGCACCCCGGTCAGCGCATTGGTCAGGAAGGCCGCCTCCGCCGACTGCAGCGCCGCAGCCGGAAACCGGCCCGCCTCCACCGGGATTTTCAACGCGCCCGCCTGCCGCATCACGCAGGCCCGCGTGATCCCGGCCAGCGCGCCGCAACTCAGCGCGGGCGTGTAAAGCCGCCCCCCGGCGATCCAGAAAATATTGGCCGCGCTGGCGCAGGCGATATCGCCCTGCCCGTTCAGCATCACCGCGTCATCGGCGCCCAGCGCCCGCGCGCGCCGCCGCGCCTCCACATTGTCGATATAGGAGAGCGTCTTGTGGCGAGAGGACACCGCCCGCACTGATCGCGTGACATCGCTGATCACCAGACGCGCCGGGGCGTCCTGAACCTGATATGGCGCGGTCGAAAGCAGCGCCGCGGGCTCCAACGGCTCCGGCAAATCCAGCCCGCGTCCGCCCGGCCCGCGCGTCACCGTCAGGCGCGCGGCCCACAGCCCCGCTTCCCCCGTCAGCGACAGGATGCCGGCCTTCACCGCTTCGGCGCTGACTGGAACAGGCAGGTCCAGCGCCCGCGCGGAGGAGGCCAGCCGCCGCATGTGCCGGCTCAGCCGCCGCGGCGCGCCGTCTTCCACCCGGATCGTCTCGAACAGGCCATCGCCCAGCAACAGTCCCCGGTCCGCCGCGGAGATCCCTTTCGCGCGGGCAAACTCGCCGCCATTCCAGACCAGAATCATCGCCTCAAATCCCCGGTCGAGCCGCCCAGCGCACGCACGATGGAGCCCGCCTTGGCCAGCGTCTCCTCATATTCCGCCGCCGGGTCGGAATCGACGGTGATCGCGCCGCCGGAGCGGAATTGCACCCGCCAGCGCCCGTTTTCCCGCGCCAGCGCGACGGTACGGATCAGCACGGAAAACTGCGCCGCCCCGCCCCGGTCAATAAAGCCGAACGCCCCGCAATAGGGGCCGCGCGTTTCGCCCTCCAGTTCCGCGATGATCTCCAGCGCGCGGGATTTCGGCGCGCCCGTGACCGATCCCGGCGGAAACGCCGCGGCCAGCGCGTCGAACACGGTCTTGCCAGGCAACAGCCGCCCTTCGACTGTGGAGACGAGGTGGTGAACATTGGCCAGCGCCTCGGCCTCGAACAGCCGGGGCGCGCTGATCGTCCCGGCGCGGCAGACGCGGGACAGATCGTTCCGCATCAGGTCCACGATCATCAGGTTCTCGGCGCGGTCCTTCTCGCTCTCCGACAATTCCTTCTGCAGCCGCGCATCCTCGTCCGGGGTGGCGCCGCGCGGGCGCGTGCCCTTGATCGGCCGCGTGCGGATGCGGCCATCCGGCGTGGCGGACAGGAACAGCTCGGGAGAATTGGAGACCACGGCGTGATCGTCGTCCAGACGGGCATAAAGCGCGTGACTGGCCGGGCTGGCGGCGCTCAGGCGCCGGAAAAAGGCGAACGGGTTGTCGCCTTCGGCCAGCCAGGCGTCGAAGCGCTGGCTCAGATTGACCTGGAATACATCCCCGGCCCGGATATAGGCCTTCGCCTTTTCGATTTTCGCCTCATAGGCGGCGCGGCTGTCGGCGGCGCGGATCTCCGCCCCTTTCGGCGCGGGCGCAAGGGATTCCGAAGGCCCGGCGGGCCAGGATTCCACGCTGTCATAATCGGCGATCCAGTAATCGGGCCAGTTGGCGAGGGCGGGCGCGGGCGCCGGCGCGCCCTCGGTCAGCGCGCCCAGCTCATAGCCCCACAGCCCGGCCACCCCGCGGGAGAAGGCCTCCCCGCCCCGTCCGGCGAAAAACCCGGCGCGGGCGCGGAACGCCTCGTCCAGCGCGCCCGGCCCGTCCGCCCGTCCGGCTCGGATTCGTCCCGGCGCGCTCAGCGCATAGCTCATCCGCGAAGTGTCGGACCGCGCGGCGCCGGACAGCAGCAGCGCCGCGCCCGGTACGTCCGCATGCGGGGCGAACGCCGTCAGCGCGTCCATTAGTCTTCCAGAAGGGCCGCGCGCAGGGCGGCAATCGCCTCGCGGTCCTGACCCAGCGCGCTTTCCAGATAGGCCTCGACCGATCCGGCCTTCGTCTCGATCTCGTCAAAGGCGGCGTGGATATAATCACTGTCCACGCCGATCATCGGCCGCAGCGCCTCCGGCGAGGCATTGAGATTCAACGCCGCGTTCATCCGCTCGGCCACCTTGGGCAGAACGGAATCCACGCGCACCGCCTCATTGGTCATCAGATAATCTTCCAGCACCGCCTCGCGCGGCGTTCCCAGCGCCTCCAGCACCAGCGCGCACAGCACGCCCGTGCGGTCCTTGCCCGCCGCACAGTGGACCAGCGCCGCGCCCTCGCCCTTTTCCGCGGCCTCGAAGAATTGCCGGAACAGCGCCTGGTGCCCGGCCTCGAACGGGATGCGGCGATAGCTGCCCATCATGTAGCCGCGCGTCGAATCCTCTGTGATTTCGGATTCCTTGAGGAAGGTGATGTGCGGCGCCTCGCCCAGATTGGCGTCATCGCTGGCCAGCACCTGCACGCGCCAGTGTTCCGGCCAGGCTGACGGATCGCGGTCCCGCTCCGTTGAGCGGCGCAAATCGGTCACCGTTTTCACGTTCAGCGCCTCGATCTGGCTCCAGTCCGCGGCCGTCGCCGCGGAGAAATGCCCGGAGCGATACAGCCGCCCGCGCCGCACGCGCCGGCCGTCCGCCGCCTCCCAGCCGCCGAAGTCACGGAAATTGCGCACGCCTTCAAGGGGTAGAATCCGGTCCATGCCTGAAAGACTTAATGACCGGCGCGCCTGCGTCAAAGCCCTTCCGCTATCTATGGCCGAGCGGGAACAGATGGCTTAAACCGCAAATCATGACCCAGACCGATCCTTCCGCCCCCTGGTGGGCCGCCTCGCGGGAGCGCCTGATTGCGGCGCTTGAGAGCCGCGATTGCCTCTATGTCTATCACCTTCCGACCGTGCGCCAGCGTGCGGCGGAGCTGAAACAGCTGAAAGCGGTCAAACGGGTCCTGTACTCCATGAAGGCCAATTCCCATCCGCAAGTTCTGCGCGCCGCGCACGAATCGGGTCTGGGGTTCGAATGCGTGTCATGGGCGGAGGCCGAGGCCCTGTTCGAAGCCGTTCCCCATGTCGCGCCGGGCGATATCCTGTTCACGCCCAACTTCGCGCCGCGCCGCGAATACACCGCCGCGCTGGAGCGCGGCGCGCGGGTCACGGTGGACAGCCTCTATCCGCTGCAAGCCTGGCCGGAGACCTTCAACGGGCGCGAGATTTTTCTGCGCTTCAACCCGGACCGCCCGCGCGGCCATCACCGCCATGTCCACACCGCCGGCCCCAAAGCCAAGTTCGGCCTGCCCCTGCACGACGCGGAAGAGGCCGCGCGGCTGGCGCGGGCGGCCGGGGCGAAAGTGGCCGGTCTGCACGCCCATGCCGGGTCCGGCGTCGATGTCGCCACCCACTGGCATGAGCTGGCGACCGTGCTGGCGGAAGTCGGCCACCTGTTCCCGGACGCGAAAATTCTCGATGTCGGCGGCGGCGTCGGCGTGCCGCGCGAAGCGGGCGAACCGCGCATAGACCTGGCCGCGCTGGACGCGGCCCTGACCGCTTTCAGCGCGGAATTCCCGGAATACGAGCTGTGGATGGAGCCGGGCCGCTATATCTCCGCGGAATGCGGCGTGCTGCTGGCCCGCGTGACACAGGTCAAGCAGGCGCACGGCGTGCGCTTTATCGGGGCGGCGACCGGCATGAACAGCCTGATCCGCCCGGCGCTCTACGAGGCGCGGCACGAGATCGTCAATCTCACCCGTCTCGGCGAGGAGTCCGCCGGACTGGCTTCCATCGTCGGCCCGATCTGCGAGTCCGCGGATGCGCTGGGCGTCGACCGGCCCATGCCTGAAACCCGGGAAGGCGATGTTCTGCTGATCGCCAATGCCGGGGCCTATGGCCGGGTCATGGCGTCCCGCTACAACATGCGTGAGCCTGCCGGCGAGACGGCGCTGGAGGCCTGACGCCGTTCGCGCCGGTTAACATAAGTGATGATCAAGCCGGACTGACCGGGGGAACGCCGTGCGGGAGACGGCGTTCATCGCCTTGTCGAACGGTCACCTCCCCCCCGCCGACCGGCGACGAAGAACAGACCGCTCGAAGAAAGCGGACCTTGCAAGCGCCCCCTTTGACCAGGGGGCGCTTTTTTCTTTAGCAGGCGGCGGCGGGGTCTAGCCCTCGCGGCCTTCCTTGACGAAGGTCACGGAGAAGATCGGCTCGCCGTCGAACATCGCGCCCCGCTGGCCGTCATCGTCCAGCATTTCATAGCGCGCGGAATCGATCCGCCCCTCGAGGCGATAGCCCTTCTCCGCCATTTTCCCGCGATGGAATTCCAGCGCGGCGGCCGAGAACGACTTGGCGAGAATGGTGACGCGGTGCGGATCGCTCATGATGTTCGGGCTCCGTATGGCTCGGGCGGACGGCTGCCGCCCGCCCCGTTTGAAGGATTCGTCCCATGCTGGCGGCGCCGCGCCGCAATGTCGAGTGGCGCCGCGCGGCGGGTTCTCATCCCCAAGTTTTTGCGTTTTTCGCTGACACGAGGGCTAGACGTTCAGCAGGCTTTTACCACAAGATGTTGGGGTTGGGTCGCGCCGGAATCGGGCGCACCCTTTAGGGACGTAAAACACGGGGCATGAAATCCATGACTGCTGCTTCCGGCCTGCCGGGCCTTATGACGCCGAGCCATTCCTACAAGCCGTTCCGCTATCCGTGGGCGTACGACTTCTGGAAGCGCCAGCAGCAGATCCACTGGATGCCGGAAGAGGTTCCGCTGGGCGAGGACTGCAAGGACTGGGCGACCAAGCTGAACGATCAGGAGCGCAATCTCCTGACCCAGATCTTCCGCTTCTTCACCCAGTCCGACGTGGAAGTGAACGACAATTACATGGAGCGCTATGCGCGCGTGTTCAAACCGACCGAGGTCAAGATGATGCTCTCGGCGTTTTCGAACATGGAGACGATCCATATCGCCGCCTATGCGCTGCTGCTCGAAACCATCGGCATGCCGGAGTCGGAATTCTCCGCCTTCCTCGAATATGAGGAGATGGCCGACAAGCATAACTTCATGCAGGAATTCGGTGTCGAGACCGAGGCCGATATCGCCCGCACGCTCGCCATGTTCGGCGCCTTCACCGAAGGGCTGCAGCTGTTCGCCTCTTTCGCGATGCTGATGAACTTCCCGCGCTTCAACAAGATGAAGGGCATGGGCCAGATCGTCTCATGGTCGGTGCGCGACGAGTCGCTGCACTGCGAGGGCATGATCAAGATGTTCCACGCCTTCACGCGCGAAACCGACGTGCTGACCCAGAGCGTGAAGGACGACATCGTCGATTGCTGCAAGACGGTCGTGGGTCTGGAAGACAAGTTCATCGATCTCGCCTTCGAGATGGGCGAGGTCGAGGGCATGAACGCTCAGGACATCAAGAATTATATCCGCTACATCGCCGACTGGCGCCTGGGCCAGCTGGAGCTGCCGAAAGTCTATGGCGTCGAGGAACATCCGATTCCGTGGCTGACCGAGATCCTCAACGGCGTGGAGCACGCCAATTTCTTCGAGGCCCGCGCCACCGAATACACCAAGGGCGCGACCCAGGGCGACTGGCACGGCGAAACCGGCGTCTGGGCGATGTTCGACCAGATGAAGAAGAAGCGCGAGAGCGAGTCCGAAACGGTCTGAGCGACACCCCGCCACATCGGAAACATCATCCGCTGCAAGTCACGGCGCGCACCGCGATTGCCCGCGGCGCGGCGCCTGACTAGGGTCCGGCCATGTCCATCGATTTTCATATCGGGGCCCATCGCACCGGCTCCTCGGCCATCCAGTCCTTCTGCGTCCGAAACCGCGAAGAACTGGCCGCGCGCGGCGTCCACTACCCGGAAGCGCCCACCGACAAGGTGGCGATGAAGGGGGAAACCACGGCCGGCAACGCCAATCCGCTCTATCGCCACATTGCGGGCGAGCGCGATTTCCCGAAATTCTGGAACGCCCATCTGGAGGCGCTGGAGTCAGGCCGGCACCTGCTCTATTCGGCCGAGGTGTTCTGGGGCAAGGGCATGTCCGTCCTGCCCGAGATTACGCGGGGGGCCGAGACCCGCATCATCGTCTATCTGCGCCCGCAGACCGAAGTGCTCGTCTCCGCCTATGCCCGCCATGTCCGGCTGAAGAATTATCCGGGCACGCTGGATGACCTGTTCGAGAAAGTTCGCGCGCAGTTCCATTTCGAGCCTCGCCTGAAGACGCTGGAATCGATGTATTCGCAGGTCGTTGTGCGCCCTTACAACAAGCGCGCCTTCCGCGACGGCCTTCTGATGTCGGACCTGCTGGCCCAGCTTGGTCTGGACTATGACAGCGCCTTCACCGGCGCCGAGATGGTGGTGAACCGTCACGAGACCGATGCGCAGATGAGCGCAGATCTGCGCCAGCGCATGATCGCCGAATATGACGAGGAAAATCGCCGGATCTGCGAGCGGTATTTCGACGGCGCGCCGTGGCTGCTGCCCTGGAGCGAGGAAAACGCCCAGCTCAGCGCCTGACGCCCGCCTCAGCCCAGGCGCGAAGCGATCAGGGCCGCCATTTCGCGGCCAACCTCTTCCCCGCCGGTCTGCAGGAAATTGGCCGGCGAGCGGTCGGGATAGAGCGCCTTTTCCATCAGCGGCGTAATCAGGAAATAGGTCGCCCAGCGCGCCGCCCGCTTGCGTTCGGCTTCGGCGCGGTCGCCGGCGCGCTGGCGCAGCGCCGCTTCGATCGCCTGCCGCACCCCGTCCATCAAGGCCGGCATGGCGGTGTCGCAGACCGGGTTCTCCATGCGCGCCTGCTGGTGCGCCAGCCGCAGCAGATGCGACTCCCCTGACAGCACCGTCCAGGCCCGCTGGGCCACCTGCTCCAGATCGCCTTTCAGATCCCCTTCCCGGCTGAGGCGCAGCGGCCCCATTTCCCGCATCCGGTCGGCCATGCGTTGCGCCGTGACCTCCAGCAGCACCGGCACGAAGGCGTCCTTGTTCTCGAACCGGCGATAGACGGAGCCAACGGCGCAGCCCGCACGGCCGGCGATTTCCGCCACGCCGATTTCGGCGAAGGATTTTTCTTTCAGCAGGGAATCCAGCGCGCCGATCAGCTTGTCGCGCGTCTGTTTGGAGCGCGCCTGCTTGGCCTCGCGCACGCCTTCGGACTGGATCGAACCGGAACTCATATTCGCGTTTATAAGCGATTCGCGCGAAAAGCCCGCGCCCCGATCCGCCGCGCCTAGCGCCGCAGCGTCACGGAGACGGTGGCGAATTCCTCGTGATCGACAATGCCGTAATAGGGCGTGGTGTACGCGCTTTCGCTGCGCACATAGGCCAGCGCCAGGTCATAATGGCCGACCGACATCGCCACCCCGGCCTGCACGTCGCCGACAATCGTGCGGTCTTCATAGCGCAGCAGGTCCGACATGCCCTTGCCGCGCGGGTCCAGCGTGACGGCCTGCGCTTCCGCCCCGGCGAAGAAATACCAGCGCGGCGCGCCATGCACGCGCGGTCCGCTGACAAACTCGCCCAGCCGGACCAGCGCCCCGGCCCCGGCGGCGGAACCGTCCGGGCCGGCGCTGAACCCCGCGCGCGGAGTGATATCGAAATCCAGGTCGCCCGCCCGGCTGCGGATGGCGGGAATGGCGTAACGCACCGCCACGCTGCGCCGCGCCGCGCGCGGATCCGCGCCCAGCGCGGCGGCGGTCAGCGGCGCCCCCGCCTCCAGCGTGTTCAGCGGCAATGACGGATCCGCCGGGTCGTGCCAGGCGACGGTCAGCCGTCCGGCCCGGCCCAGCCCCACATCCTCATGCGTCCAGTCCCGCGCGCTCAGCCACGCCCCGGCCGAACTCAGCCCGGCGTCCGCCACGCGGTAATTCAGCCCGCTGGTCTCCCACGCGTCCGGCGCCGCGGGACCGCTCCAGTATTCCGGGCCGGCTGCAAACCCGCGCACAGGAGGGGCGGCGCCATAAGTCCGGCGCGCTTTCCTCTCCACATGATCGGGAACATTCATGCCCGCGCGTTTCGCCGCATGGACCGCCGCCGGGCGCACCGCGTCGGCGGCGCGGTCCAGCGCCGTGCGTGCGGCCTGGCGCGCCGGAGCCGGCACGAACCGGGCCAGCGGCACGCCGCACTGACCGCCCGCGCGCTCTTCCGGGCAAGGCCCGCCCGCCGTGACGCCCGCCTGAATCGCGGCCAGCGCCATCAGCGCGGCAATAAGCAAGAGTAACGGCATCCTCCCCTGCCCTCCCGTGCAGCAGCGTGATGTCGAACTTTGATAATGCCAAGTTTTCAGAGTCGCGTGTAGGTTCCGCGACGCTTACGCGAATCTTTTACGCAAGCATTCGCGTGTCGCGGGACTAGCGGCGCAGGGAAACGGACAGCGCCGCGAAGTCGTCCTTGCGGCTGATGCCATAGGACGGGCTGGAATATTCCCGCTCCTTCTGGACATAGGCCAGGGCCACGTCCGCCGGGCCCCAGTTCCAGGCCACCCCGGCCTGCGCGTCGCCCACAATGGTCTGGCCCTGCAGGCGCATGGAATCCGAGAAATCGAAGCCCTGGCGCGGGTCGATGGTCAGCGCCTCGGCGTCCGCTCCGGCGAAGAAATACCAGCTCGGCTCATCCTCGCGCTTTTTCTCGAGATTCTGGCCGATCCGCGCAATCGCGCCGGCCCCGGCGACAGAGCCGTCCGGACCTTGCGAATAGACCGCGCGCGGGCTCAGCGAGAAATCGTAATCCCCGCCCGAGAACCGCACCAGGTCCTTCTCGTAATTGATCGCGACCGAAGGCGTCAGCGCGTTCGGCGTCGCCGCCAGCTCCGCCGCGGTCAGCGGCGCGCCGGCATTGATGCCGTTCAGCGGCAGGCGCGGATCCGCGGGATCATAAATGGAAACCGACAGGCGCGAGGTCTCGCTCAGCGCCACGCGGCTGCCGCGCCAGTCCCGGGCGCGCAGCGAGGCGGCCAGCGCCGGGCGCGACGCATCGGCGACCCGCAGCGCGGAACTGCCCAGCAGCGCGTCCGCGGAAACGGTCTGCAGCGGCGCGCGCGTCTGATCTGATTCAACTGTCAGGGAATAGGCGGAGGCGTTCAGCGGGGCGCCCTGACTTTCGTCATAGCCTTGCTGCGCGGCTTCCCCTTGCGGAGACGCCGCGGCCAGTTGCGCTAACGCAAAGGCTGCGACCAGTCCTGCCATGTGCGAGCCCCGTTCCTCCCTAAACGTCGAAGCCCTTGTTTGCCCGCATTATATGCGAATCTTTTCAGGCCCGATGCAGATTTTCAGTCACGGTCATGAAGATTCTTTTGACCGGACCCCCGATTTTTCAATCAACTCGCAAAAGAAGAGCCGGTTCCCGTATTTATAACGGAAACCGGCTTCAAATTCATTGATATGGGTTAGAAATCCTCAGCGCGCCTCTATTGGCAGGCGAGGCATTCCTCGTAATCGGTGGGCGCGGCCGCCTCCATGGACTTCTCCATGTCGGTTTTCTTGCCATTGGCGTAGGAGGCCCGCTGCACGGACTTGGAGCGGCAATAATAGAGCGACTTCACGCCCCGCTCCCACGCCGACCAGTGCAGCATGTGCAGGTCCCACTTATTGATGTCGCCCGGCAGGAAAACGTTCAGCGACTGCGACTGGCAGACATAGGGCGTGCGGTCGGCCGCATGCTCGATGACCCAGCGCTGGTCCAGCTCAAACGCCGTCTTGTAGACGTCCTTCTCTTCCTGCGTCAGGCAGTCCAGATGCTGGACCGAACCTTCATGCTCAAGGATGGAGGCCCAGACGGACGGCTTGTTCTCGCCCTTCTCCTCCAGCAGCGCCTCCAGCATCGGGTTCTTCACCGTGAAGCTGCCCGACAGGGTCTTGTGCGTGTAGATATTGGCCGGGATCGGCTCGATCCCCGCGCTGGTGCCGCCGCAGATGATGGAGATGGAGGCCGTGGGCGCGATGGCCAGCTTGTGGCTGAAACGCGCCTTCATGCCGCGCTCCTCGGCGTCCTCGCAGGCGCCGCGCTCCTCGGCCAGCGTGACCGAGGCCTGATCGGCGCCGCGGCGGATATGCTTGAACATCCGCATGTTCCAGGACTTCGCCATGGCGGATTCGAACGGCACGTTCTGGCTCTGCAGGAAGGAATGGAAACCCATCAGGCCCAGACCGACCGAACGCTCGCGCTTGGCGGAATAGACCGCATTGGCCATTTCCGGCGGCGCGCGGTCGATGAAGTCCTGAAGGACATTGTCCAGGAAGCGGAAGATGTCTTCCAGGAACAGCTCGTCGTCCTTCCACTCCAGATATTTCTCGGCGTTCAGCGAGGACAGGCAGCAGACCGCCGTGCGGTCCTCGCCATTATGGTCGCGGCCCGTCGCCAGCGTGATTTCGCTGCACAGATTGGACTGGCGCACGCTCATGCCCAGCTCCCGCTGGTGCTTGGGCAGCGCCTTGTTCACCGTGTCGGTGAACAGCAGGTACGGCTCGCCGGTCTGCAGGCGCAGCTCCAGGATCTTGGTCCACAGCTTGCGCGCCGGAACGGTGCGGATGACTTCCTTGGTTTTCGGGCTGCGCAGGCCGAACTCGGCGTCGTCGCGCACCGCTTCCATGAACTCGTCGGTGATATTGATGCCGTGATGTAGGTTCAGGGACTTGCGGTTGAAGTCGCCCGACGCCTTGCGGATCTCCAGGAATTCCTCGATTTCCGGATGGTGCACGTCCAGATAGCAAGCCGCCGAGCCGCGCCGCAGCGAGCCCTGGCTGATCGCCAGCGTCAGCGAATCCATGACCCGGATGAACGGAATGATGCCCGACGTCGCGCCGTTATCGCCGACCTTCTCGCCGATGGAGCGCACATCGCCCCAATAGGTGCCGATGCCGCCGCCATTGGAGGCCAGCCAGACATTCTCGTTCCAGATGCCGACGATGGAATCCAGCGAATCGGAGACCGAGTTCAGGAAGCAGGAGATCGGCAGGCCGCGGCTGGCGCCGCCATTGGACAGCACGGGCGTGGCCGGCATGAACCAGAGATTCGACATGTAGTCGTAGAGCCGCTGGGCGTGCTCCAGATCATCGGCATAGGCGCGGGACACGCGGGCGAACATGTCCTGGAACGTCTCGCCGGTCAGAAGGTAGCGGTCTTCGAGCGTCTTCTTGCCGAACTCGGTCAGATTGGCGTCGCGGGAGGCGTCGGTGCGGATCGATTCCACAACCCGCAGGTGTGCCGTCTTGGGCTTGCCGCGATGCGGTTTGGCCTGAGCCTTCGCTTCGGTTTTGATCGCTTTCGCTGCGGCGTCGTACGGCGACATTTAAACTCTCCTCCAGCCCTGGAATCAGGCAAACTCGTGCTGTTCGCGCAAAGGCGTTACGCCCCGCGCGCCCCGAACTCTGACAAATTGTCTGTTTGGCGGGCTTTTCGCCCTAACCCCAAGATATAGTGATTTAGGCCGTCCTCAGGGTCAACATCTTTGAGCTTCATTCCGTCATTTTTTCGTTAAGGAGGTCTTAACCGCCTCTCCCGGTTACTGAATTTGGTTAACTCTTGGCCGTTCCGCCCTTCCGGCGCGGACCCCGCCAAACAGCGCCGCCTCGCCTTCCCGGACGGGCAATTTCACCCGTTTTCAGCCCTCCAGAGCCGCCGGTCCGGCGATCTGCCCACTCTATCAAATCCGACTCGCAATTCGCCCGCCGCGCGATTCTTTTTCGGGGATAAACAGAGAATCGCTGAGGACAGATTGTGAATCATCTCCCCCGCGGAAACCGCGCGGATTTTCCAGAGGAAAGTCCGCGCTTTCTGAAGTCCGCCTTCGAGACGCCCTCCCGGGCTCATCAGGCTAAGGTTCAGGTTGGGAAGCTGTTGCTCTTACTCCCCCTGCGGCGAACGCGCCGCGGAGCCAAATGCGCAACGGAAGATATCAACCAAACCCGTCATCCTCCGACGGAGCGCAGCGGAGATCGGAGGACCCAGTTGAAGTCTTTGCGCCCCACGATCCCCTGGATCCTCCGGTCAAGCCGGAGGATGACGTGAAGGGAGGTGGAGAGTGAAAGAGAAAAAAACCCCTCGCCCCCGCGAGGGGGAGAGGGCTTGAGCGTCCAATCTGTGATTGGCTGCGCGAAAGGGTGAGGGGGCGGGTCTCAGGATAAAGCGCGCCCTTCAACGCCTCCCCTCATCCGGTCCTCCGGACCACCTTCTCCCCTCCATAGGGGAGAAGGGACTGATAGCCGCACACCCCCCCTAAGTCAGGCTCAGCAGCTCCGGGTCGCCGCCCTGGGCGGTGATGTTCACCGTGATGACGCGTTCGGCCGCGAAGCGGGGCAGGTAGTGCGGGCCGCCGGCCTTGGGGCCGGTGCCCGACAGGCGTTCGCCGCCGAAGGGCTGCACGCCGACCACCGCGCCGACCATGTTGCGGTTCACATAGACATTGCCCGCCGGCACCAGCCGCCGCACCGTATCGGCGAAGGATTGCAGGCGGGAATGGACGCCCAGCGTCAGGCCGTAATTTTTCGCCGCCAGTTGCCGCGCCGTCTCTTCCAGCTTCGCCGGCTTGTAGCGGACGATGTGCAGGATCGGGCCGAACACTTCGCGGTCCAGCTGGTCCATCGATTCCAGCTCGACCATGGCCGGGCCGAAGAAGGTCCCCTGCTCGTGCAGATCGCCGATCTCCACCTGTTTGAGGATCTTCGCTTCCTTGCCCATGCGCTCCATGTGCTTTTCCAGCACGTCCCGCGCTTCCTCATCGATGATCGGGCCGATATCGACGTCGGTGCGCGAGGGATCGCCCAGCTTCAGGGCGTCCATCGCGCCCTTGATGCCCTCGATCATGAAGTCGGCGGTATCTTCCGGCAGGAACAGGACGCGCAGCGCCGAACAGCGCTGGCCCGCCGAGTAGAAGGCCGAAGTCATGACATCGTCGATCACCTGTTCGCGCAGCGCGGTGGTGTCGACGAACATGCCGTTCAGCCCGCCCGTCTCGGCGATCAGCACGCCGATGGGGCCGTCGCGCTCGGCCAGCGTCCGGTTGATCAGGCGCGCCGTCTCCGTCGAGCCCGTGAACGCCACCCCGGCGATGCGCGGATCGCCGGTCAGCGCGGGGCCGACCGTGCCGCCCTCGCCCGGAATCAGGTGCAGCACGTCTGCGGGCACGCCCGCCTCGTGGAACAGCTTGGTCGCCTCATAGGCGATCAGCGTCGTCTGCTCGGCCGGTTTGGCCAGCACGGCGTTGCCCGCGGCCAGCGCCGCGGCGACCTGGCCGGTGAAGATGGCCAGCGGGAAGTTCCAGGGCGAGATACAGGTGAACACGCCCTTGCCCTGCAACAGGATCTCGTTGGTCTCGCCCGTCGGCCCGGGAAGGCGCGTGGGCGTGTTGAAATGCTCTTCGGCCTGGTTGGCGTAATAGCGGCAGAAATCCACCGCCTCGCGCACTTCCGCGATGCCGTCGATCAGCGACTTGCCGCCCTCGCGCGACATGATCGCCATCAGGCGGTCGGTGTTCTCTTCCAGCTTGTCGGCCATGGCGCGGATCACCGCCGCCCGGCCGGCGCCGCCCATCACGTCCCAGAGGCCCTGCGCCTTTTCGGCCGCCTCGATGGCCGTATTGACGTCCTCTTCGGTCCCTTCCAGCACCGTGCCGATCTCTCGCGACCGGTCGACCGGGCTGAAAATCGCCGCGCCGCCCTTGGTCGACGCCTTGCCGGAAATGATCGGCCCGGCGGCGATGGGTTCGAAACCCTCCATCGCCTTGACGATGTCGTCACGCTCGGACTTTCGGGCCAGGTCCATGCCCGCCGAGTTCAGCCGGCTGGCGCCGAAAATGTTCAGCGGGGTCGGGATCGCCGGATGGCGGGCGATATTTTCGATATTCTCGAACGGGTCGGACGCCACGGTTTCCGGCGGCACGTCATCGTCCAGGAAAGCGTGCACGAAGGACGTATTCGCTCCGTTTTCCAGCAGCCGCCGCACGAGATAGGGCAGCAGGTCTTCATGGCTGCCGACCGGCGCATAAACGCGGCGCTTGACCGGGCCATAGATATCGTCGGCCGCGCGATAGAGCGGCGTGCCCATGCCGTGCAGGCGCTGGAACTCGATCTCGCTGGCGCGCTCGCCCGCCATCTCGCGGATCGCGGCCAGGGTGTGGGCGTTGTGCGTGGCGAACTGGCAATAGATCGCGTCGGGGGCGTCCAGCATGGCGCGGGCGCAGGCCAGATAGCTCATGTCGGTCGCCGGCTTGGTCGTCCAGACCGGGAAGTCCGGCATGCCCGCCACCTGCGACAGCTTGATCTCGGTGTCCCAGTAGGCGCCCTTCACCAGACGGACCAGGAAGCGCTTGCCGCTGGATTTGGACAGCTCGGTCAGCTTCTGGATCACGCCATAGGCGCGCTTCTGATAAGCCTGCACGGCAAGGCCCAGACCCTGCCAGTCCTTCAGCGACTCCTCGTGCGCCAGCTTCTCCAGAAGCTTCATCTGCAGGACAAGGCGGTCCACTTCCTCGGCGTCCAGGCACAGATTCAGGTCATATCTGGCGGCCGCCTCGACGATGGTTTTCAGGCGCGGATACAGCACCTCGAAAACCTCGTCCTCCTTCTCCGCCTCATAGCGCGGATAAAGGGCGGACAGTTTGACGGAGATGCCGTGAACATCCTCCGGCGCGCCTTCCTCGCGCGTCTCGCCCACCGCCTCGATGGCGTGCATGTAGCGGTCGAAATAGCGCTTGGCGTCGGCTTCGGTGCGCGCCGCCTCGCCTAGCATGTCATAGCTGTAGAGCGTGTTGCGCTCGCCGGAGATGCGCTGGGCGCGCTTGATGGCCGCCTCAATGGAGCGGCCGAGCACGAACTGCTCGCCCATGATGCGCATGGCCTGCATCATGGCGGTGCGGATCACCGGCTCGCCCAGCCGGGTCACAAGGCCGCGCATGAAACCGGCCGGGTCGCGGCGGATTTCCGGGTCGATCTTCACCACGCCGCCGGTCAGCATCAGGCCCCATGTGGAGGCGTTCACCAGCCAGGAATCGGCGCGGCCCGCATGGGAGCCCCAGTTTCCGGAGCGGATTTTCTCGGCGATCAACTGGTCGGCGGTCTCCGCGTCCGGCACGCGCAGCAGCGCCTCGGCCAGACACATCAGAGCCAGGCCTTCCTTGTTGGAAAGCCCGAACTCCTCAAGGAAGGATTCCATCAGACCCTTGCGGGTGGCCCGTTCGCGGGCCCGGCGGACAAGCTGCACGGCTGTGTCGCGCACTTCGCCGCGCACCGGTTCCGAATCCAGGCCGATCTTGCCGATCAACTCACGGATTTTCGCGTTCTCGTCCGCAAACTTGTCAGCGTCGAGATCATCCCAGTCGATCGTGAACGTTTCCAGCCGCCCCATAGAGCCCTCTCCTCATTCGCGCGAGGGTTCGCGATATCGCCGCTTGACGCGCGGTGCAAGCGAACCGTGCGGCGGCAAGTGCGGACAAATCGCGGTCGCAGCGTGGCAACGCGCGTGTCAGGTCTGGGAGCCTTCCTCCCAGAGGATCGGCGCCTGCATCATCTCTTCGGCGAACGTATCGATATGCGCGGAGGTCTGACCGGCGTCGCGGACTTGCGCCACATGGAACAGCGCATCGCCCTGATTGACCACGGGAAGCGCGGACAGGCCGACGACAATGCCGTCGCGGTCCGCAACAACCCAGGACGGATCATCGCCAAAAGCATCGGCGACATAGCCCAGCTCCTGCCCGCTGCGCACATGATCGCCCAGCCGCACGGAATTGCGCAGGATTCCGGCCGACGGCGCGCGCAGCCATTTGGAGGAGCGCGCAATTTCCGGCTGGCGTTTCAGCGGTTTGTGAACCTTGGCGATCATGCCCAGCGTTTCCATCACCCGCATGACGCCGACCGTGCCGGCGCGGATCGCGCGCTCGTCAAAGCGCAGCGCCTCGCCGCCCTCATAGGTCATCACCGGCACGCCGGCATCCGCCGCGGAATGGCGCAGGCTGCCGTCCAGCAATCCGGCGTCCAGCGCCATCGGCGCGCCGAAGGCCAGCGCCAGTTCTTTCAGCCGCTCATCTTCCAGATTGGCGCGGATCTGCGGCAGGTTGCGGCGGTGCACCGCGCCGGTATGCAGATCGATCCCGTAATCGGACGCCTCGATCACGTGCTGCATCATCGCGTTGGCGATCTGGGCGGCCAGCGATCCGCCGGCCGATCCGGGAAAGGACCGGTTCAGGTCCCGCCGGTCCGGCAGGTAGCGGCTGTGCGACATGAAGCCGAACACATTGACCACCGGCACGAGGATCAGCCGTCCGCGCAGGCGGGACAGCGCCCGGATGCGCGACAGGCGGGCGATGATCTCCACCCCGTTGATCTCGTCGCCATGGATCGCCGAGCAGACAAACAGCGTCGGCCCCGGCTTTCGGCCCACCAGCACTTCCGCCTCCAGCGCGACCGGCGCGCCGAAGGACAGGTGGGAAATCGGGATTTCGATGCGGCGGCGCTGACCGGGCGCGATCGTGTGCCCGGCAAACTCGAAGGGTTCAGCCTTTTCCGCGGGTTTTTGTTCGGCCTTCTTTGGCATGCTTCTCTATGAATTCGATGATTGCGCCGCCTACGTCGCGGCCGGTTGCGTTCTCGATACCTTCCAGACCGGGGGAGGAATTGACCTCCATCACCACCGGCCCGTGATTGGAGCGAAGAATGTCCACGCCGCAGACATTCAGGCCCATCGCCTTGGCCGCGCGCTTGGCGGTGGAGCGTTCCTCCGGCGTGATGCGCACGGTGGAGGCGGTGCCGCCGCGATGCAGATTGGAGCGGAAATCGCCATCCGCGCCCTTGCGCTTCATGGCACCCACCACCTTGTCGCCCACCACGAAGATGCGGAAATCCTCGCCGCCCGCCTCCTTGATGAATTCCTGCACAAGGATCTGAACATTGGCGCCGCGGAACGCCTCGATGACCGAGCGTGCGGAATTATGCGTCTCGCCCAGCACCACGCCGATGCCCTGCGTGCCCTCCAGCAGCTTGATGACCACCGGCGCGCCGCCCGCCATCTCGATCAGCTCGTCCGCCTGCTTGGCCGAATGGGCGAAACAGGTCACCGGCAGGCCGATGCCCCGACGCGCCAGGATCTGCATGGAGCGCAGCTTGTCGCGCGAGCGGCCGATGGCGACCGACTCGTTCAACGGCCACACGCCCATCATCTCGAACTGCCGCAACACGGCCAGACCATAGAAGGTCACCGAGGAGCCGATGCGCGGAATCACCGCGTCATAGCCGCTCAGTTTCTCGCCGCGATAGAAGATTTCCGGCCTGTGCGAGGTGATATTCATGTAGCACTGAAGCGTGTCGAGAATTTCGAGCTCATGCCCGCGCGCTTCCGCGGCTTCAACGATGCGCTTGTGCGAATACAGGTTCGGATTGCGAGCAAGCATCGCAAATTTCATATGAAACAGCTCCAGACAGGGGCGGCTTGGAATTTAAGGCTGACCTTATTGACCCGCAGGCGTTTTGACCATGTTGCGCCGCGGCGCGCTTGGCCAAACGGTCCGAACGTGTCAATCAGACGCCAACTGCGCCCGCATGAAGGAAAAGGCCAGAAGAAAATGCGTATCACGCTGGTGACAGACGCCTGGGAGCCGCAGATGAACGGCGTTGTGCGGACGCTTTCGCGCGTCGTGCAGGAATGCCGTGAAATGGGGCATGAGGTGGATGTCATATCCCCCGCCGACGGCTTCAAGACGATCCCCCTGCCCACCTATAACGAGATTGAACTGGCGCTGGGCGCGCGCGACCAGATCGCCAAGCGCATAACCGATTTCGAGCCGGACGCGATTCACATCGCGACCGAAGGCACGCTGGGCATGACCGCGCGGTCGATCTGCCTGAAATGGGGCTGGCCGTTCACCACCAGCTACCACACGAAGTTCCCGGAATACGTCAATGCGCGCTTCCCCTTCGTGCCGCACAAGGCGGGCTACGCCTTCATGCGCTGGTTCCACAATGCCGGCGACCGCCTGATGGTCGCCACGCCCTCCATGCGCGAGGAGCTGGAGAAGCGCGGCTTCACCCATATCGTCGCCTGGGCGCGCGGCGTGGACACCGAAATGTTCCATCCGTCAAAGCGCGCCGCGACGGATGAAGACAGCGTCTATGCCGGGCTGCAGCGCCCGGTCATCGTCAATGTCGGCCGTGTCGCGGTCGAGAAAAATCTGGAAGCCTTCCTGAAGCTGGACCTGCCCGGAACCAAGGTGATCGTCGGGCACGGCCCGCAGCTGGAAGAGCTGCAGGAGCATTATCCGGACGTTGTCTTTACCGGCTCCAAGTTCGGCGAGGAGCTGGCCCGCTATTTCGCCGATGCGGACGCCTTTGTCTTTCCCAGCTGGACGGACACGTTCGGGCTGGTGATCCTGGAATCCATGGCGGCGGGCACGCCGGTGGCCGCGTTCCCGGCGCACGGACCGAAAGACATCATCCCCGGCTCCAACGCCGGATCGGTCAGCGAGGATTTGCGGCAAGCGGTCATGGATTGCCTGGACCTCGACCGCGAGGTGGTGCGCGCCTATGCGGAGCAATTCAGCTGGCGGCGCTGCGCGGAGGATTTCGTCAGCAATCTGGAAGTGCCGCCCAAGCCGCGGCGGCGCGCCTTCTGGCGGCGGCTGCGCAAGCTGGGCGGACGGGCGGTGCCCAATATCCCCGCCCCGGTCCGCCGCCGCATCAGCGCGGTCCTGCGGAAGCGGTAGAAACAAAAAAGCTCCCCGGAAACCGGGGAGCTTTTTCATGTCGGTCCGGCAATCTCGCCTATTCGGACGGCGGGCCGGCCATCGGCTCCAGCGCGCGGGACGCGGCGCGGACTTCCTCCACGCGATCGGCCGGCAGCGGGATCAGGCCTTTTTCGGTCAGGTAACCGAACTCGCCCATCGCCTCTTCGGACGTGTACTCGTTCACGAACTCCTGGAAGCCCGGAACCAGCTCTGCATGCTGGCCTTTCGCATAGACGAAAAGCGTACGCGAGATCGGATAATCGCCGCTGGCGATATTGTCGAAGCTCGGCTCCACGCCATCCACCATCGCGCCCTGCAGACGGTTCTGGTTCTGCTCCAGGAAGGAATAACCGAAAACGCCAAAGGCGGTCGGGGTCTTGGTCAGGGTCTGGACGATGGCGTTGTCATTTTCGCCGGCGTCGATCCAGCGCTGGTCTTCGCGCAGGGTGTGCGCGATGGCCTCGAACCGGTCGCCGTCGGACTCTTCCATCTCGGCCAGACAGGCATAACCGGCCGCGCCCTTGGCCATGCCCAGTTCGACGAAGGCGTCGCGCGTGCCGGACGTCGGAGGCGGGCCATAAACCTCGATCGTTTCATCGGGGAGGGCCGGGTCGATTTCAGACCAGTTCGTATAGGGATTGTCCTGCATGGTGCAGTCATCGTCGGAGGCCGGAATTTGCTTGGCCAGCGCCGTGAAAAGCTGCTTGGACGTGATGTCCATCGCCGGGGAGGACTTCACGTTGGAAATGACGATGCCGTCATAACCGACCGGGATTTCCACCACGGAACTGACGCCGTTTTCCTGGCACATCTCGAACTCGCTGGCCTTGATGCGGCGGGACGCGTTGGTGAAGTCCGGCTCGCTGGAGCCGACGCCGGCGCAGAACAGCTTCATGCCGCCGCCCGTGCCCGTGGACTCGACGATCGGGGTCGAGAAAGCGGTCCGTGCGCCAAACTGTTCGGCGACCGCGGTCGTGAACGGATAGACCGTGGAGGAGCCGACGATCTGGATCGTCTGGCCGGAGGTCACCCCGGTCGACTGGCCGATGGCTTCGGACTGGCCGGCGGTTTCGGACGCGGCCGGGGCGGCGGTTTCGGCGCCGGTGTCAGAGGCGGGTCCGGATTCAGAACCGCAAGCCGCCAGCGCGGCGGCGCAAATCGTGGAAACGAGAAAGATACGGTGGTTCGCCATCTGGATTACCTCTTGATGCAACAAACACTTGGGGAGGGTGAAATCTGGGGCACGGCTACAGCGGCCATGTAACAGTTTGACGACAATTGAGCGACAAACATCGGTCCGCGGGCCTACCAGTCGATCTGCGCGCGAAGCTGCACGACCTCGGAGTCGCCGTCGCCAAACGGGCCGTCATCTATGTCGGCGGCGACGTAATTGGCCATGAAGCGAACGCGCGCGGTCGGATACCAGTTGACGCCGAGGGTGAGACTGTCCTGCTGGCCGCCGGTGACGGGGCCGTCCGTCAGGTCAACCGTATCGAAGCGGGCCGCCAGCTCCACCGCCCCGAACCCGCCACGGCCGATCGCGCGCAGGGGCTTGGTGCGGTCGAACGCGCCCTTGCCCGGCTTGTAGGCGCGGCTTTCGCCGGTGAGGAACCAGCCGGCCTGAATATAGGCGCTGTTGAAATCCGCATCCGCCGCGGCGCCGTCGGCGGACTGTCGCGCAGCCTCGGCCTGGACATGCAGCGGGCCGCGAACGGCCGCGGCTTCCACGCCGGTCAGGAAATCGGTATCGGCGAAACGCGGCGTGGCGACATAGCGGTCGGCCAGGTGCGCCAGTGGGCGCTGACGGTAGCGCAGGCTATCGCCATTGATGCTGGAGTCGCTGCGATATCGGCCGAAAGCGCCAAGATGGACAAAGGTCTGCGCTTCCTTGTCGGCCACAGGCGCGAACGTGGCCCGGGACGAAACCGACCAGGTGTCGTCCAGATCGAACTCGTCCATCACGCCGCCATGAAGGCCGGTGGACCACGTCCAGTTATCGCCGCCGGTCAGGACGGAAACGCCGATGCGGCGGTCAATGGAAAACGCGTCGGTGAGGGAGCCGCGCTCCATGAAGGTCGTGAACCGGCTGGAGGTCTGCTCGTCCAGTGAAGCGTGTTCCTTGTAGTGACCCGCCTGGATGGTCACGCGGTCCCCGGGCTTGAACTGAACCAGCACGTCCTTGGGCTGGACCTTGTCGTCGATGAAGTCGAACTCCGCCTTCATCTTGACCGCGCCGGCGTCGACTTCCGCCCCAAGGCGGAGCGTGCGGGTCTCGGTATCCGTGACGCCGGGAACCGGAGAAGCAAAATCATTATCGATATTGGCGTAGTCGTAATAGGCGCGGCCACGCAGCTTGAACGTGATGTCCTCCCCGACGGTCCATTCCGGAGCGCCGTCATAGAGCGGATTATAGCCCTTATCGGCGGGCTGGGCGGCAGC